>JANPAT010000150.1:0-10466 GCA_031430075.1 Chitinophagaceae bacterium
AAAAAAGAAATTGATGTTTGGGTAAACAGCAATGCAGATAATGTTGAATTGTTTTTGAATGGAAAAAGTTTAGGTAAAAAAGATATGCCACGTTATAGTCATTTGCAATGGAAAGTTGCATTTGAACCAGGCAAATTAGAAGCCATTGCATATAAAAATGGAAGGAAATTAATTGAAAAAATTGAAACCACAGGGCCACCAATTGAAGTGGTGGTTACACCTTACAAAACAACCATTTTGGCAGATGGTAAAGATGCTACCATATTAAATATTTCTGTTGTTGATAAAGATGGAAGAGAAGTGCCTGATGCAAATAATATGATACGATTTTCAATTAAAGGTGCAGGAAAAATTATTGGTGTAGGTAATGGAGATCCTAGCAGTCATGAACCAGATAAATGTATTGAGAATGCTTGGCAAAGAAGTTTGTTTAATGGAAAATGTCAGGTTATTATTCAAAGCACTAAAGAAGCAGGTTTTATACAATTCGAAGCTACTTCATCAAATTTATATAATGGGTCAACAGATATTATTACAGTTGCTCCAGAAAATGCTAATAACATTTCTATTGATGAAAAATATTTATTAAAAGGAGAAGCAGCAAAGCCAAGGAAAGTAGATAAAATGATTGGTGCAGATATTTCTTTTCTTCCAGAATTAGAAGCAAGAGGTGTAAAATTTTTCGATAAAGGAATTGAAAAAGATGCTATTGAAATTTTAAAAGATCATGGGTTTAATTATGTACGATTAAGAATTTTTAACGATCCATCAACGGATAGTGGATACTCGCCAAAAAAAGGATTCTGTAATTTATCTTATACCAAACAAATGGCTAAAAGAGTTAAAGCTGCGGGGCTGAAACTATTGCTCGACTTTCATTACAGCGATTATTGGGCTGACCCTGGAAAACAATACAAACCTGCTGCTTGGAAAAATTTATCTTTCACAGAATTAAAAAAAGCTTTGTATGATTATACCAAAAATGTGTTAGAAGAATTAAAAGCTCAAGGCACATTGCCTGATATGGTTCAAGTAGGTAATGAAATTAATCATGGAATTGTTTGGCCAGATGGAAATGTTCAAAATATTAATCAAACTGCTCAGTTGTTTAATGCAGGCGTTGCAGCAATAAAAGCTGTTGACCCAACAATACAAATTATGTTACATGTAGCTTTAGGTGGTCAAAATCATGAGTCTGTTTTTTTTATTGATAATATGATAGCCAGAGGTGTACATTTTGATGTAATTGGCGAATCGTATTATCCAAAATGGCATGGCACTTTACATGATTTAGAGAATAACTTGAATGATTTAATTCGGCGATATAACAAAGATGTAATAGTTGTAGAATATTCTGCTCTTAAAAAAGAAGTGAATAAAATTGCTTTTGAATTACCTAATGGAAAAGGAAAAGGTACTTGTATTTGGGAACCCTTGAATACATGGGAAAAAGTGTTTAATGATGATGGAAAAGCAAATGATTTGATTTTAATATATGATGAAATTTCAAAGCAATTTTTAAAGAAATAGTATTCGATGAAAGAAAAAGTAGTAAAGATATTTAAAGAAAAATTTGAACAAGAGCCATTAGTTGTTCGTTCACCTGGACGTGTAAATATCATTGGTGAACATACAGACTACAATGAAGGATTTGTTTTACCAGCATCAATCGATAAAGCTATTTATGTGGCTATTGCAAAACGTGATGATGATATAATAAATCTTTTTGCTGTAGATTTTAATGAAAGTTATCAAACTCGTTTATCTGAAGTTCAACCAACAAAATCATGGTCTACGTATATTTTAGGAGTAGTAAATCAAATTAAAGAAAGCGGTTATGATATAAGTGGATTTAATTTAGTAATTGATGGTGATGTGCCAGTTGGTGCAGGACTTTCATCATCTGCTGCAGTTGAATGTGCTGTTGTTTTTGCATTAAATGAATTGTTCAATTTGAAAATTGATAAAATGCAAATGGTACTTATGGCACAAAAAGCAGAACAAACTTATTCTGGTGTAATGTGTGGTGTAATGGACATGTTTGCAAGTATGTTTGGCAAAAAAGATTATGTAATAAAATTAGATTGTCGTTCATTAGAGTATCAATACAAACCATTGGTTCTTCAAGGCTATAAATTAGTTTTGTTTAATACAAATGTTAAGCATTCTCTAGCATCATCTGCTTATAATGAAAGAAGAAAACAATGTGAACAAGGTGTGGCTTGGGTTAAAGCACAGCATCCACAAATTAATAGTTTAAGAGATGTAAGTTTAGAAATGTTGCAACAACATGTTTTGCCCAAAGATGTTGTTGTGTTTACTCGTTGCAAATTTGTTGTTGAAGAAATTGAAAGATTATTAACCGGATGTGATGATTTAGAAAATGGCAACATTCCATCACTAGGAAAAAAAATGTTTCAAACACATAGTGGTTTAAGTAAAGAGTATGAAGTGAGTTGCGATGAATTAGATTTTTTAGTTGATGCTGTAAAAAATAACTCAAATGTTTTAGGTGCAAGAATGATGGGTGGAGGTTTTGGAGGTTGTACCATAAACATAATAAAAGAAAATGCTATTGATGAAATTGCAGATACATTATTTTCATCTTACAAAAAAGAAAAAGGATTAGAACTTACTACCTATATTGTTAAAACAGACGGTGGCACATCGTTAATATAAATATTATCAACCCATCTTAAATTTACAATTAATAATTGATTTGTATGAACCAACTGCAAAACTTAGATATACTTGTTTTTCTTTTTTATTTTATTTTAATTACTTCTTATGGCATTTGGATTTATAGAAGAAAAAAAGTAGTGCAAGCCAGTACAAAAGATTTTTTTTTAGCAGAAGGTCAGCTAACCTGGTGGGCAATTGGTGCTTCATTAATTGCATCAAATATTTCAGCCGAACAATTTATAGGCATGAGTGGAAATGGTTTTCGTTTAGGTTTAGCTATTGCATCCTACGAATGGCTGGCTGCAATATCATTAATTATTGTTGCAGTTTTTTTTATGCCAATTTATTTGAAGAACAGAATTTTTACCATGCCTCAATTTTTAAAAACAAGGTATAATGAAACTGTTGCTTTAATTATGGCAATATTTTGGTTGTTTTTGTATGTAACTGTTAACCTAACTTCCATTCTTTATCTTGGAACCATAGCAATTAATAATTTAGTTGGTGGAGAATATTTTCATGCAGTTATGATTGGTTTAGCATTGTTTGCATTCATCATAACTATTGGAGGAATGAAAGTAATTGGGTATACAGATGTGATACAAGTTTTGGTGTTGATTATTGGAGGCTTAGTAACCACTTATATTGCTTTAACATTAGTAAGTGAAAAATTTGGTTTAGGTAAAGATGCTTTTGCCGGATTTAGCACTTTACTTAAACAAGTGCCAGAACATTTTGATATGATTTTTGATAAACCAATTGTTGGAACTGAACAAAAACAAATTGATAATTATGTTAGTTTACCAGGGCTTGCCATGCTTGCTGCTGGGCAGTGGATTGCCAATTTAAATTATTGGGGATGTAATCAATACATTACGCAAAGAGCATTAGGAGCAGATTTACCCACAGCAAGAACAGGAATACTTTTTTCTGCTCTATTAAAATTGTTGATGCCTGTAATTGTTGTTTTACCAGGTATTGCAGCTTATGTGTTACATAAAAATGGCGAGCTTCAACAACAAATGTTAACTAATGGTGAGTTTCGAGAAGATAATGCTTATGCTGCTATTCTTGGGTTTTTACCAACTGGTTTAAAAGGCTTATCAATGGCTGCTTTAACAGCTGCAATTGTAGCATCTTTAGCAGGCAAAGCCAATAGCATTTCTACCATTTTTACATTAGATATTTATAAAAAATATTTCAATACAACAGCAAGTGAAAAAAAGCAAGTATGGATTGGAAGAATAACTATTTTCATAGCTATTCTTTTTGCTATTGTAATTAATTGGAACGATTTATTAGGTATTGGAGGCAAAGGTGGATTTGAATTTATTCAAAAATATACAGGTTATGTTTCACCTGTAATTTTTGCAGTTTTTCTTTTAGGTTTTTTCTGGAAGAAAACTACTGCCAGAGCTGCTCTTGTTGGTATTATAGCTGGCACCATACTTTCTATTTTATTCGATAAAATTTTACCACTTCAAGGTCAATATAATACTTGGTTATACACAGCATTTCCGAATGCTGCAGGCGTTTATACTATTCCTTTTTTAGTACAAATGGGTTGGGTGTTTTTCTTTACTTGTTTAATAATGGCTATAGTTAGTTTGCTCGACAAAAATATTGCATCAAATACAAATACTATGCAAATTGATACTGCCATGTTTAAAGTTGAACCAAAAAATTTGGCATTAATTATTATTATTTTAGTATTGGTTTTGTGTTTGTATATAAAATTTTGGTAAAAAAAATACAACAGTTGTGTGGATAAATAATCTCACGTTCGCCTTAACTTTTTTTATTTTTATTCAATACATTTTATAGTGATGCATAATATTACGAATAATGGGTAAAAGCGGAAGTGATTATTTTAAGAGAAGAAATTATGCTGATTTTTTTATTTTCAGTACTATTATAATTTGTATAATAACGCTTGCAGGTTGGATTTTTAATATACATGAATTAACAAATTTCAATTTTTCGTATGCATGGATGCATATGATGCCAATTACTGCTTTGTTAATCAGTGAATGTGCTTTAACCTTATGGTTAATAAAAAAAGGAATTTCAAAAAAAATTACAATCGTATTATCATTCGTGTTAATCTCTTCTGGCCTATTTGCTATAATAAATAGCCTAACCCTTAGAGATTTATCATTAAAAAATGTTCTCCACCCAAAACTCGATCCTTTCAATATTGCCCCATTAACAGCGATTGAATTTGTTTGTTTAGGAACTGCTTTGTTATTACTATCTTTTAATAAAAAAAAATTTCAAATTGTTATTGAAATTTTCGCAATAATAGTTTTACTTTCTTCCTCAATTATTTTTATTGGTTACACTTATGGCATTAGTAGTTTTCAAAACATGATTGATTTTTTTACCATGCCATTTCAAGCATCCATTTGTTTTATTTTACTAAGTATTTTTGTATTAGTAATTAGTAAACATAAAATTTTATTGCAAATATTTTTTGAAGATTATGAGTTTTCAAAAGTTGCAAGAAAGTATTTAATATCAATTTCTTTTATCATTCTAATCATTGGATTTCTACTAATACAAGGGCAAAGAGCTGGATATTATGGAATAGAAGTGGGATTGGGAATAATGATATTGACTTCCATTATTTTGGGTTTTTTTATAGTACGAATTGGCTTAGTTGAACTTAAGAAAAAAGAACTCGAAAAAAATAAGGTCTTAATTAAAAAAATTGAAACAGAAACAAATTTTAAAACAACTCTTGATAGAATTGCTCAAGGATTTATTACCCTAAATAAAGAATTTCAAATTACTTATTCAAATAAAACAGTTTTTGATTTTACCGATAAATCTTTCGACCAATTATTTCTTAAAAATATTTGGAATGAATTCCCAGAAGCAATAGGCACTACATTTCAAAAAGATTGCATCGAAGCTAATATTAAACAAATTTATGTTAATCAAAAATCTTATTATTCACCATTAAAAAAATGGTTTGATTATGATATTTATCCTAGCCAGAATGGGCTTTCAATTTTTTTTAGAGATATAACAGAAAGGAAGGACTTTGAAAACCATTTAAAAACAGCTAATGAAAGATTTAATTTAATTAGCAAAGCAACTAACGAAGCATTATGGGAAAGCAATTTAGAAACAGGTGAGCTTTGGGCAAATGAATTGCATCAGGATTTATTCGGACTAACCATTAATGATCCTATACCTTCAGAAGAAGAATGGATTGCAAGAATACACCCCGAAGATCGAACTAAAATTACAGAATGGCATTATAAAAATTTTACATCGTCAGAAAATATTTTCTCATCAGAATATCGTTTTTTATCAAAAAATAAAACATATATTCATATTTATGACAGGGCTTATTTTTTACGAAATAGAGCAGGTAAACCCCTACGTATTATGGGAAGTATGATGGATATTACCAATTTGAAAAAAATTGAGCAACAATTAGAAGCCAATGAAAAACATTTACAAGCCATTTTAGATACCGCACCACAATGCATAAAAATTCTGAATAAAAATGGAGAATTACTAGAGATGAATAAAAAAGGGTTAGAAATTTTAGGAGTAAATAAACTGGAGGAAATAATTAATAAACCCATTATTGATATTATAGATGAACCATACAAGGATGATTATTTAAAAATAATTAAATCAGTATTTGGGGGCGAATCGGTACTACATCAATTTGAAATCAATTCATACAATGGTAAAAAAATTTGGCTCGAATCTCATTCGGTTCCACTTAAAGATAAAGCTGGGAATATAGTTGCTTTGTTAAGTGTAACCAATGATATTTCAAGTAGAAAAAAAGTTGAAATTGAATTACAAGAATCTTATAATTCGGTTCGTAAGCTTACTAAACATTTACAAAATATTCGTGAAGAAGAAAGAACATTTTTATCAAGAGAATTGCATGATGAATTGGGACAGCAACTTGCTGCCATGAAAATGGATTTGGGTTGGGTAAACAAAAGATTAAAAGAGGCTGAAGAACCGGTTAGAGAAAAAACAAATGCTGTAATGGAGCAAATAAGTTTACTTATAAGATCTGTTCGAAAAATATCTTTCGATTTAAGACCAAGTACCTTATCAGATTTTGGAATAGCAGCGGCAATGGAACAGTATTTAAAAGATTTTGAAGAAAGATCTGAAATAAAAATTAGTTTTAATAGGCCAACATTAAACCCTGAGTTGAACGATACCGTTAAAACTGCTTTATTTAGAATTTTTCAGGAATCCATTACCAATATTTCACGTCATGCACAAGCACAAAATATTTTTATAGAACTTAATTTTTTTGATGAAAAAATAATTCTTGTTATACAAGATGATGGTATTGGTTTTAATGAAGAAATTCTTAAAACAAATAAAACACTTGGTATTATTGGAATGAAAGAAAGAGTTGTTATACTTGATGGTGAATTTGAAATAGTAAGTGAACCTAATAAAGGAACAACTATTAAAGTTGAAATACCTTATTTAGAAAATTAAAAAATAAGGGTCTCCGAACAACCAGAGACCCTCTCTCTTTAATACTAAACACGAAACTGCCTTTATTTGTTTGTCGAAAGAAGTTTAAAATAAGGGTCTCCGAACAACCAGAGACCCTCTCTCCTTAAGACTAAACACGAAACTGTCTTTATTTGTTTGTCGAAAGAAGTTTAAAATAAGGGTCTCCGAACAACCAGAGACCCTCTCTCCTTAAGACTAAACACGAAACTCTCTTTATATGTTTGTCGAAAGAAGTTTAAAATAAGGGTCTCCGAACAACCAGAGACCCTCTCTCTTTAAGACTAAACACGAAACTGTCTTTATTTGATTATTAAGTGATTTAAAAAAGGGGGTCGAAGTAGAAACAACGACCCGTGTCTCTTTAAGACTAAACACGAAACAATCGTTAATACATTGCTTTTATCATTTTCGAGTTACCAATAATTCTTCCTTTATCATCAACAACTACTACAGTGTAAGTTCCACTGGCAAGGTTGTTAATATTTAAAGTAAATAATTGTTTACTGTTATTATTAGTTAATTGTGTTTGTTGTTGAACCAGCTTACCATACATGCTATATATTCTAACAGTTACACAGCTTACATTTTCAGCAACTTTAACGTTCACTTTAGTAAAGTCTCTAGCAGGGTTAGGATATACTGATATATTTTCTATTAAGTTTACATTAGTCGAAACATTAACACTTGGTAACTTAACTAATGGTGAATTAGGGTTTGCACCTCTGTAAGAAGTATAACCACTGTTGGTGTTTCCTCGATATGCAATTGCTTGATTTGTTACACCTAAATTACTTGTAGTTATTAAAGTGATTTTAAATTCGTAATTTAATGTATCAGACGATAGAATACTAAATGTCATATCAGCATTATTAACAGAACTATAGGTTGTATATGAACCAATAAACGGACTTGTCCTATACTCAACTAAAAGGTAGTAATTAGTTATAGAACCAGTTACTATTGTAGATGGATTAGCAAGATTACTAGACCCCGTCACAGTATAATATGTATAGTTTACCAAACCAACCATTGGAACAGATACATCAGCAGTTGTAGTACGAACTGAGATTATTGCTTTTGGTGTTATAACAATATTTACAGGATGAGATACTGAACTAGTACAACCTGCATTACTGGTTACAGTTAAGTTAATATTTTTTACTCCACCACTGTTATAAGTATAAATTGATGGATTTGCACCTGATAATGTAATTGATGGAGTTGGAGTGGTAGACCAACTATAGGTTAAAATTCCACCATAATCATACGAAGCATTATTTACATTTACAGTAGGGTTTGCAAAAATATCTGGACTATAAGTTACACTAGGACTAAATGCAGCCACTGGATTACTTAAGTATACCATTCTTATTACTGAATCAACACAACCTTTGTCACTAGTAACTTTTAATTTTACAGGATAAGTTCCAGCTGTATCAAATATCATTCTTGGATTAATATAACTTACAGTTGTACCATCTCTAAATGTAATGGCATTTGTTCCAAAATTCCATAAGTAAGACATAGTACCACTTGCAATGGTTGAACTAGATTGATAAGAAAAATCATCTCCAGGTACAAAACATTTTTTAGTTGTATCAGCTGCTCCAGTTGGAGTTAGTGCAGTATTAAGATACAAAACATAACTCGCTACAGGAGGTGGATTAACTGTAACACTTATAGCATTACTCAAAGCACTATTACATGCACCAGTTAATATCACTCTATACGATCCAGAACTATCTGCATTAAATGTTTGGCTTGTTGCACCAGGTATTAATATTCCGTTTTTATACCATTGATTATTTATTGCTGACGAAGATGATAATACTACATAAGAAACAACACCAGAACAGAACGTAGTTGCACCACCAGCAGTAATCACTGGAGTTGTAGGAGCTGGATTAACAGTAACGTTAGTAGCAGCACTAGCAACACTAGAGCAACCATTAGCATTAGTAACAGTAACTGTATAAGCACCAGCAGTAGTTGCAGTATAAGTAGAGCCTGTAGCTCCACTAATAGCCACAGTATTTAAATACCATTGGTAGCTATTTCCAGCAGATGATGTTAATACAACGTTACTACCATTACAGAATGTTGTTGCACCACCAGCAGTAATTGTTGGTTGACTTGGAGCAACTAATACAGTTACAGTAGTTGCAAAACTTGCAGTACTTGTACAACCATTAGCATAAGTTACAATAACAGTATATGCCCCAGATGTTGTTGCAGCAAAAGTTTGACTTTGTCCTAGAACTCCTAATGAAACTGCGTCTCTATACCATTGATAGCTTGTAGCAGCAGAAGCAGTTAAAGTAACAGAACCACCACTACAGAAAAAAGTTGCACCACCAGCAGCAATAGTAGGTTGAGCTGCTGCTAGTATATTAATATTTTGAGTTGCAAGTGAATTTCCTGAACTATTAGCAACGTATAAAGTAACACCATGTGTTCCTGCACTGTTAAATGTAATAGGTCCAGGATTGGCTAATGTACTACTAGAAGGAGTTCCATTAGGGAAATACCATTGGTAACTTGAAGGAGTTCCTCCTGTAGAATTATTTGTAAATACAAAAGTATTTCCTCCTAAACATTGTGACAATGCCGAAGCCGTAGCAATTCCTGCAATTGGTGCAGCAATTGGTACTGGAGGAACTATTATGGTTTGTGTAATACTGTCTTTACATCCTACATTACTAGTAACTATTAATTTTACTAAATATGTTCCTGTTGTTAATATAAATGATGGACTTTGTAATACTGAAGAATCTACTCCATTTACTTTCCATAAATATGAAGCAATACTACCATTTGAAATATAAGATCCATTATGGAAAGTATAGGTACTACTATTATTTGAAGAACTAAAACTTGCAACTGGATTAGGACCAACCACTACAGATTGTGTTGTTGTTGATGTTCCATTTGCATTGGTTACTGCTAAAGTAACTGTGTATGTTCCTGAACTATTAAATATTACTGCTCCTGGCGATGCTAATGTACTTGTTGATGGTGTTGCATTTGGAAACGACCATAAATAAGTTAAACCACTACCAGTTGATGTATTTGAGAAAGTAAAACTATTTCCAATTAAACATTGTGATGTTGCACTTGTAACTGTAAATATTGCAACTGGTGGTACTCCTACTGAACCTGATGAAGTACTGATGATGGTTTGTGTAATACTGTCTTTACATCCTACATTACTAGTAACTATTAATTTTACTAAATATGTTCCTGTTGTTAATATAAATGATGGACTTTGTAAT
>JANPAT010000151.1:0-15734 GCA_031430075.1 Chitinophagaceae bacterium
CATGCCCCAAGCTGCAATTAAATTAAACAACAATAACAGGTGGTATTTTTTAAATAAATCCTTATCTAACTTTTTGCTTATAAAGGCAACAATTAGCACTATTAAGGTTTGGCTTATCCATCCAGTAAAGGCAAAATGGGAATGCGAGTGTAATAAATGTTTTTGATCAATAATAGGTAAGGAATATAAAATTTTGTACCTAAGGCAAACACCTAAAATTGAAACAACCAATAAATTTATAATTGAAAATTTAATCCATCGAAATAAGTTTACCCTCATTGCAAAACAATTATTTTAGCAAAAGAAATGAAAGTTAGTGCATAAAATTGTGACTCCAATCACAACTAACAATACACTTTTCCTTTTTCAATTGTCAAATCTCCTTTGTCATGCATATTACGCATGGTTCTAATAACTGTTTCTACTCGCAAACCTGTCATATCTGCAATTTGCTGTCGAGTGAGTTTTAATTGGTTACAGTTAGTGCAAATATTTTTTTTATTTTCTTTAAAATAATTCAACAATGTTGAAATACTATTTTTTGGATTATGATTTGCAATTTCTTTAAGTATCAAAAATTTAAAACGCAAACGTTGAGTAAGAAGTTTCGAAAAAGCAAAATGTATTTCTGGATTCTCTTTAATTATTTGATGGAAAGAAGATTTAAGTAAACGAATAATAACAATATTAGTATCAGCAATAGCTGTTGCTGCAAAAGGCTGCTCATCAAATAATGGTAATTCACCAAAACTTTCACCTTCGTTAATTATCACTTGTAAAAACTCTTTGCCTTCATTATTAATATTAACCCATCTTACCCTGCCTTGTACAAGTTGGTAATAAAAATTTGATGTTGTACCTTCTTTAAAAATTATTTCTCCAGCTTTATATTCTTTAAAAGCAGCACCTGCTTGAAGTAGGGTTTCAATTTCTATCATAATAAATTATTTTGAGTTAATCGAAACTATTATTAACTACATTTGAAACGCATGAGCCTTCTCATTAGTAAATATGATATTAATCATTAAATGAAAATGTAGTTTTAAAGTATTTGCTGATAATCATTGTTTTAAAGAGTTTTGAAAGAAATTGAAATTGGCAAATATTACTATTAAAAATCTGTATGATTGAAAACATAAAAATAATTTTTACTTACAATTAATCTTGCCTAATCATTAAAAAATTCTAATTATGAAAAAAATTGCAATTGTATTATTCATCGGTTTTTTTATTACAGCTTGCGGTGGTGGAAATACTAACGATTCAAAAGGAGATTCTGATCCTTATGAATCAAAAAAGTCTGAAGAAAATGGAAATCCTTCTTACGACCCCAACAGAGGCGAAGGAAAGTTTACTGATGTTAAACTAAATCCTAAACTTGATGCTGAATTGGCATTAAATGGAGAAAAAGTATATAGTGTTAAATGTGGAAGTTGCCATAAACTTACTAGCGAAAAATTAGTTGGACCAGGATGGTTAGGAGTTACAACTAGAAATAAGCCAGAATGGATTTTAAATTTTATCACTAATACAGATGAAATGTTAAATAAAGATCCAAAAGCTCAAGCACAATTAGAAATATGTTTAGTTAGAATGCCTAATCAGAACATTGCCGATAATGATGCAATGGCATTATTAGAATTTATGCGTAAAAACGATGGAGTTAAATAATAAACAATAAAAAAATAAAAAATGAAAAAGTTTAATCAAATAATAGTTGCAGTTTTAATTGTAACTATTGCAATTGGTTTTAATGCTTGTAAACCTAAAAATGTTGGTTCTGCTGTTAGTGCAGATGCTGCTCAAAAAGCTTATGTTGCACCAGGAAAGTACGATGAATTTTATAATTTTGTTTCAGGTGGGTTTAGTGGACAAATGAGTGCTTATGGTTTGCCTTCTGGTAGATTATTAAGAGTGATTCCTGTATTTAGTGTTGACCCAGAAAAAGGGTGGGGTTATAGTGAAGAAACTAAACCCATGCTAAATACCTCGCATGGTTTTGTACCATGGGATGATTTACACCACGTTCAACTTTCTAAAACAAATGGTGAGTATGATGGCAAGTGGGTTTTTGGAAATGCTAATAATACACCACGTGTTGCACGTATCGATTTAAAAACATTTAGAACAACAGAAATAATTGAATTGCCTAATAGTGGTGGTAATCACTCTTCTCCTTTTATTACAGAAAATACAGAATATATTGTTGCTGGAACAAGATTTAGTGTTCCTCCCGATGATAAAAATGGAGACGTGCCGATTAATACTTACAAACAAAATTTTAAAGGAGCTATAAGTTTTATCAGTGTAAATAAAGAAAATGGTGGAATGGAATTAGCTTTTCAATTGCAATGCCCAGGTGTAAACTTTGATTTGAGCAGAGCAGGAAAAGGTGTTTCAAATGGATGGTTCTTTTTTTCTTGCTATAATACTGAACAAGCCAATACTTTATTAGAAGTGAATGCTTCACAAAAAGATAAAGATTTTATTATGGCAGTGAATTGGAAAAAAGCTGAAGAATATATAAAAGCTGGTAAAGGCAGAAAGCAAAAAGTAAAATATGCTCATAATGTTTATGATGAAAAATCACATTCAGCAAAATCTGAAATAAAAACTGAAGTACTTATAATAGATACTAAAGATTTAAAAGATATATGCTATTTCTTTCCTTGCCCTAAATCACCACATGGTTGTGATGTAAGTCCAACAGGAGAATACATTGTTGGTAGTGGAAAACTTGCTGCTCTTATTCCAGTGTTTAGTTTTGATAAATTGCAAAAAGCAATTGCTGCAAAAGATTTTATTGGTGATTTTGATGGTATTCCAATTTTGAATTATGAATCAGTTTTATATGGTGAAGTTAAAAAACCTGGTTTAGGGCCATTACACACTGAATTTGACAATAAAGGCAATGCTTATACTTCAATGTTTGTATCATCTGAAGTTGTAAAATGGAATATTAAAGATTTAAAAGTTTTAGATAGAGCTCCTACATTTTACTCTGTTGGTCATTTATGTGTTGCAGGTGGAGATACAAAAAATCCAAATGGTAAATATTTAGTTGCTTATAATAAAATTACTAAAGATAGATATTTGCCAACTGGTCCTGAGCTTTCTCAAAGTGCACAATTGTATGATATTAGTGGAGATAAAATGCAGCTCATTTTAGATTTCCCAACAATTGGTGAACCACATTACGCACAAATTTGTCCTGCAGATTTAATTAAAAATAATTCAACCAAATTCTTTAAGATTGAAGAAAATACAAATCCTTATGTAGCAAAAGGTGAAGGCGAAACAAAAGTTGTAAGAGAAGGAAATAAAGTTCATGTATACATGACAGCTATTCGTTCTCACTTAACACCTGATAATATTGAAGGTATAAGAGTTGGAGATGAAGTTTATTTTCATGTAACAAATCTTGAGCAAGATTGGGATGTGCCTCATGGTTTTGCAATTAAAGGTTCTAACAATGCAGAATTATTAATTATGCCTGGCGAAACTTCTACTTTAAAATGGAATGTAGAAAAAGTAGGTATGTATCCAATGTATTGTACAGATTTTTGTAGTGCATTACACCAAGAAATGTCTGGTTATGTAAGAGTATCACCTGCAAACAGCAATACCCCTCTATTATTTAGTACTGGTAAAAACTTACCTCCTTCGGAAGTAAAGAAATAAAATCAAAACAGAAACAGACTTTTTAAAAAGTCTGTTTCTGTTTATAGCAAATATATTTTAATGAAAAATAGCAACTTGAACAAGTTAAATAGATTACTTATTTTTATTAGTGGTCTTTCACTAATTATGGTATTGTTTGTACCCATGTGGAGAATAGATTTAATAGCTCCGCAATATCCCGAAGGTTTAATGCTATTAATTTATCCAAATAAACTTGCTGGGAATGTAGATATCATTAATGGACTTAATCATTATATAGGCATGAAAACCCTACATACTGAAGATTTTATTGAGTTTAAACTTTTACCATATTTTATTGCTTTATTTTCTGTGTTATTTATGTTAACAGCTATACTAGGCAAAAGAAAATGGTTGAATCTACTATTTATTTTATTTGTATGTTTTGGAACAATTGCAATGATAGATTTTTGGAGATGGGAATATAACTATGGCCATAATTTAAACCCAAATGCAGCAATCATTGTCCCAGGCATGGCATATCAACCACCTTTAATAGGGTATAAACAATTATTAAATTTTGCGGCGTATTCAATGCCTGATATTGGAGGATGGATTTTTGTTGGATCAGGATTGATATTGATTTTTGCATTAATTACAGAATATAAAAGAAGAGTAAAGTTGAATAAACTATTATCTGTAGTTTTTCTTGCAACTTTTCTCTCTTCATGCAATACAAATCCAGAGCCAATTAATGTTGGTAAAGACAATTGCAGTTATTGCAAAATGACCATTAGTGATGCAAGATTTGGAATTGAAATAATTTCTAAAAAAGGAAAAGTATTTAAGTTTGATGATGTGAAATGTACTTTAGGATTTATAGAACAAGATACATTATTTAAAGCAAAAATTAAAGATATCTATGCTACAAACTATCTTATACCATCACAATTTATAAATATTAAACAAGCATATTTATTGCATAGTATAGACTTCAGAAGCCCAATGGGAGGCAATATTGCTGCTTTTGATAATGTAGAAATTCTCAATAAAATTAATATCGAATTTAAAGGGAGTTTAATTAAATGGGAAATATTATATAAATGAAAATTAAAATAACATATTTCGTTTGTTGCCTCTTTTTTCTCGCCAAATCGTTTTGTACAACTTTTGAAATTGGTAAGAATAAGAAATATGCAACAATAAACTCAGCAATGTTATTTGCAAAAAATGGAGATACATTATTAGTGCATCCTGGTCTTTATAAAGAAGGTAATATTACTGTTGCTAATTCAATTTATTTAAAAGGAATTAATTATCCTATTCTCGATGGGGAAGGAAAATTTGAAATCCTTTCCATCAAAGCCAACAATGTTACCATTGATGGTTTTAAAATTATGAATTCTGGAATTTCAAGTATTGAAGATATTGCTGGTATAAAAGTTTACAACAAAAGAAATGTTACTGTTATAAACAATATTTTAATTGAAACTTTTTTTGGTGTTTATATACAAAATAGTTCAAACTGCACCATTCAAAATAATATACTTCGTGCTTCTGCAAAACAAGAACAAAGAAGTGGCAATGGAATTCATTGTTGGAAAAGTGATAGTTTAAAAGTAATAGGAAATAACATTCAAGGACATAGAGATGGTATTTATTTTGAATTTGTAACACATACAATAATATGGCGTAATCATTCTGAAAGTAATTTAAGGTATGGATTACATTTTATGTTTTCTAATAATAATGCTTATTACAATAATATGTTTAAAAACAATGGGGCTGGTGTAGCAGTTATGTTTTCAAAGCAAATTAAAATGGTGAATAATTATTTTGAAGAAAATTGGGGAGATGGTGCTTATGGTTTATTGCTTAAAGAATTAAGTGATTGTTATATAGAATCTAATCACTTTAAAAAAAATACAGTTGGCATTTTCATGGAAGGTACAAGTAGGGCAGAAATTTTAAAAAATAAGTTTAGCAATAATGGCTGGGCTATGAAAATGCAAGCTAGTTGTATGGATGTAAATGTTACCAAAAATAATTTTGAAAACAACAGTTTTGATGTTGCCACAAATGGTAGTTTGGTTTTAAATAATTTTAAAAATAATTATTGGGATAAGTATGAAGGATATGATATTAATAAAGATAAAATTGGAGATATTCCATACAGGCCAGTTAGTATGTATGCAATGATTATTGAAAATAATCCTCCTGCAATGATATTATTTAGAAGTTTAATTACTACAATATTAGATAAAACTGAAAAAATTATTCCATCTCTAACACCCGAAAACTTGATTGATAATTTTCCATTAATGAAACCATTGAAATTATGATTAAAGCAAATAATATTAATAAAAGCTTTGGTAAATTACATGTTTTAAAAAATGTATCTGTTAATTGTGCAAAAGGCGAATGTATTGCTTTAATCGGACCAAATGGATGTGGTAAAACCACTTTAATAAAATCAATTTTAGGAATGGTAGTTTGTGATACAGGATTCATAACATTTAATGGTAAAAACATTGCACATGATTGGGAGTATAGGTCTCAAATAGGTTATATGCCACAAATGGGTAAATATCCTAGTAATATGAGTATTGGTCAAATCTTTAGCATGATGAAAGATATCAGAAAAAATAATAAAACAATTTTAGATGAAGAACTAATCGAATCTTTTTCACTTAAAGATATCTTAGGTAAAAGAATGAATACTTTGTCGGGTGGCACTATTCAAAAAGTGAGTGCATCATTGGCTTTTTTATTTAATCCAGAAGTTTTAATACTTGATGAACCAACAGCTGGCTTAGACCCTATTGCATCAGAAATTTTAAAAGAAAAAATTTTAAAAGAAAAGCAAAAAGGGAAACTCATTTTAATAACATCACACATATTAAGTGAGTTGGATGATTTAGTTTCAGAAGTAATTTTTATGCAAGATGGTCAGCTATACTTTCATAAGAAAATAGAACAATTAAAATTAGATACCGGAGAGCAAAAACTATCAAAAGCAATTGCAAGTATTATGCATAATAAATAATTCAATAATGAAAAAAATAATTAAATATGTAATCATTGATTTGCTTAGGAATAAAGTAATGATGGCATATGCATTAATGTTATTCATCATTTCACTAAGTATATTTAATTTAGAGGATAATAGTGCTAAAGGCTTATTAAGTTTGTTAAATATTATTCTCATCATAGTTCCTTTGGTAAGTTTATTATTTTCTACTATATACGTATACAATAGCTCAGAATTTTTAGAATTATTAGTCAGTCAACCTTTACAACGAAAAACTATTTGGCTCAGTATTTTTTTTGGCTTAGTTACAGTAATGTGTTTAGCTTTTGCAATTGGTATTGGTTTACCAATATTATTATTTGAGATGAGTGATGTTGGTTTAATGATGTTTTTTACCGGTTTGTTACTATCAATTATTTTTGTTGCACTTGCCATGTTAGTTTCAGTAATTGCAAGAGATAAAGCAAAAGGAATTGGAGCAGTAATTTTATTATGGCTATACTTTTCAATTATATTCGATGGGTTAGTACTTTTTATACTTTTTCAATTTGCAGATTATCCACTTGAAAAAGCAATGGTTGGCATTGCTGTTTTAAATCCTATTGATTTAAGTAGAATACTTATACTACTTAAACTAGAAATTTCTGCATTAATGGGATATACTGGAGCAATATTTAAAAACTTTTTTGGAACAACATTTGGAATGGTCATTACTTTTCTTACACTTATTACTTGGGCAGTTATACCAACATGGTTATCACTTAAAAAATTTAAATCAAAAGATTTGTAATATGAAACGAATTGAAGCAATAGCACCCTTATCAAGAGATCATCACTCTTCTTTAATACTTGCACAATTATTAAAAAATGGAGCCCCAATTTATAAAGATTTACCAACTACAATAAATGATAAAAAAGTATATGCATTAAACCATTACAACACACATATTAAATATCATTTTATTGCAGAGGAAAAAATGTTAGAAGTTGTAAAAAATAATTCAAGTGCTATAAATATGCTTTGTGAAGAAGTTATTCAAGAACATAATCAACTACATACTTTATTTTATGAATTAGAAAATGCTGTAGATATAGAGAAAACAATGAATGAAATTGCAACTTTATTAGAAGCCCATATAAGAAAAGAAGAAAGAATACTATTTCCTATACTACAGGAAAAATGTACAGCCGATGAATTAAATAAAATTCATCAGCTGTTACATTAAATTAAAACAAACTAATTTTTAGGAGGAGGTGGTGGAAGTAAAACTTCAGTTATCACGTGTATAATTCCATTTGAAGCAGGTATTGAAGCAATAATTTCTGCTTTGTCATTCACAAATAATTTTCCATCTTTCTTTGTGATTGTAATATTTCCTGCAGCCACTTGCCCTATAATTTGCCCATCTTGAAAAGATTCTGGTTTGTAAACACCCAGTGAAACATGATATTGTAAAATATCAGAAAGATCATCTTTCTTTTCTGGTTTCAATAAACCTTCTACAGTACCTGCTGGTAATTTTTCAAACGCTGCATTTGTGGGTGCAAAAACTGTAAACGGACCAGCATTGCTTAAAGCATCAACCAATTCTGCAGCTTTTACTGCTGTAACTAAAGTTGTATGATCCTTACTTCCAACTGCAATTTGCACTACATTTTTTGCAGACAAATCATCTTTAACTCCAGATTGACCACTTAATGTATTGTTTTCAGGACTGCCATTTGAGTTGGCTTGTTCATTAGAACTACAATTTACTAAAAGTAAAATTGAAATAATAGATACCGATGTTTTTAAATAATTAAGCATAAAAATATTTTTTAATAGTTTAAAAATATGGTTCTAATTAACTGTTAAATATGATTTCAGTCACATTCCTAACAATACTGATTACAATCATTTTAATACTGATTTTGGTCATGTATTCGAGTTTGTAAATATTTCAAATTTGTTCTATCAACAATGAATCAGAAAATTATTTATATGAAAAACAATGTAGGTATATTGGATAAAAAGGTAAGATATTTTTTAGCTATAGTTATTGCTATTGTTGGTATTTACTTTAAAAGTTGGTGGGTTTTATTAGCATTTGTTCCTTTAATTACCGCTTACTTTTCATTTTGTCCATTGTACAAAATTTTTGGGTTGAACACCTGTGGTTCAAAAAGTGTTCAATAGTTTCTGTCTAATAAAGCCGCCCTTATTCTTATGTGGCGGCATTTTTATGTAAAAAATAAATTTATCAAAAATATTAATCATATAAATTGTTATCACTGTGGCGATAGTTGTTCGGAAGCTATAGTTGTTAATGAAAAATTATTTTGTTGCGAGGGATGCAAACAAGTTTTTTTATTGCTTAATGAAAATGAACTTTGCAATTATTATGCTATTGACTCGAACCCAGGAATAAAAGCAAAAGGCAAATTTGTTTCTAACAAATATCAATTTTTAGAAGACGAAAGTATTATTAAAAAATTGGTACAATTTAATACTCCTACTCAAACAAATATTACATTTCAACTGCCACAAATACATTGTTCATCCTGTGTTTATTTATTAGAAAACTTACATAGAATTAATAGTGGCATTATCAAATCGCAAACTAATTTTCATCGAAAAGAGGTTTTTATAGCATTTAACCCACAGGAAATTTCTTTAAGAAAGGTTGTTGAACTTTTATCATTTATAGGTTATGAGCCAACTATTACAATTAATGAGAGTGAAAATAAAATAGAAAATAATTTTAATAAAAAAAGAATTTATAAAATTGGTATTGCAGGTTTCTGTTTTGCTAATATTATGATGCTAAGTTTTCCAGAATATTTTTCATCAGGAAATATTGATCAACAAGAATTAAAACATATTTTTTCGTGGTTAATTTTTGCACTATCACTCCCAGTTTTATTATATAGTGCTTCTGATTTTTTTATTTCGGCTTATAATGGTATTCAACAGAAATATTTAAATATTGATGCTCCAATTGCTTTAGCCATAGTTGTAACTTATGGAAGAAGTTATTATGAAATTATTTCGGGTTCTGGATCTGGTTTTTTAGATTCGGGAACTGGCATTGTTTTTTTTATGTTGGTGGGTCGTTGGTTTCAAACAAAAACCTATGATTCTCTTTCTTTTGAACGGAACTACAAATCTTATTTTCCATTAGGTGTTTCAGTTATTGTTGATAATAATGAAAAAAATATTCCAGTAACGCAATTAAAAAAAGGAAATAGAATCATCATTCGAAATGAAGAAATTATTCCCGCAGATGCTGTATTAATAAGTGATTTAGCCAATATTGATTATAGTTTTGTAAGTGGCGAAAATGTACCAGTTAATAAAAAATGTGGCGATTTAATTTTTGCAGGTGGTAAGCTAATCGGTAAGGCAATTGAACTTGAAATTGTTAAAGAAGTATCTCAGAGTTACATAACACAATTATGGAATAATGATATTTTTTTACACAAAAAAAACGAACAACAATCTTTTATACATCCTTGGAGTAAATATTTTACCATTGTACTTTTTAGTATTGCATTTGCAACAACATGTTATTGGTACTTCATTGATGATTCTAAATTATGGAATGCTTTAACAGCAGTTTTAATTGTTGCTTGTCCTTGTTCTTTATTACTCTCAGCAACTTTTACTTATGGTAACGTATTAAGGTATTTGGGCAAATACAAACTCTTTTTAAAAAATTCAAGTGTTATAGAAAGTTTATCGAATGTTAATACCATAGTTTTTGATAAAACAGGCACGATAACCAATACAATAAACACATTGTATGAAGGAACTCAATTATCCGAATTAGAATTAAGTTATGTTAAACTATTAGCAGCCCAATCAACACATCCTCTTAGCAAAAAAATTGTTAATCAAATTCAAGTCGAAAATTCTCAACAATTTTCAATTCAACATTTTAAAGAGTATAGTGGTTTAGGTGTAGAAGGAGTAATAAATAATTGTAACATTAAAATAGGTTCAGCTAAATTTTTAAATAAACAAATAACAGATCAAGCTTTTTTGCAAACCAATGTTTATATAAAAATACATGATGTAATAAAAGGCAAATTTGTATTCAATAATATGTATAGAGATGGCATTAAACACTTAATAAATGCCCTAAATAAAAATAAATATGAACTTCATGTTTTATCTGGTGATAATAATGCTGAGCTACTAAATATGGAAAACTTGTTTGAAACAAAAGCGAACATCAACTTTAAACAAACACCACAAGAAAAATTAAATTATATAAAAGAACTACAACAAAAAAATAAAAAAGTATTAATGCTGGGTGATGGACTAAATGATGCAGGTGCACTCATGCAAAGCGATGTTGGCATTGCTATTAGTGATCAAAGTTCAAGATTTTCTCCTGCTTGCGATGCTTTGTTAGATGGCAATCACTTATTTCAACTCAATCAATTTTTGAAATATTCAAAAGCAAGTAAAAAAATAATTACTGCAAGTTTTATTTTATCTATACTATACAATATTGTGGGCGTTGGCTTTGCTGCTCAAAGTATACTATCGCCAATGATTGCTGCTATTTTAATGCCTTTAAGTAGTATAAGTATTGTAATTTTTGTAGGGCTGCTTACAAAAATTACAGCCTCTAAAACATTTGTAAAAAATAACTGATTTAAATCATATTTTCTTTTGATACTCATCACTAACATTGTTTTTAGCATCTTTTAGTTTTGATTTAATAAAGACAGAAAATGAGTGTTATCATCATTCTAATTATTGCAAGTGTTTTAGTTGCCTTAGGATTTTTAACTGCTTTTTTATGGAGCGTTAAATCTGGGCAGTATGATGATGATTATACCCCATCAATAAGAATGCTTTTTGATGATGAAATTAAAACAGAAAAAACCAATCAAACCAATACACCAATCAAATCAATAAAATAATGCAGTTAGAAAAATTTTATTACGACAATAGAATTGTTAAAAACTTTACTTATGCAACAATTCTTTGGGGTTGTGTAGGAATGCTAGCAGGCTTATGGATTGCACTTCAATTAGTATTCCCCTCTTTAAACATTACACAATATGGAAGTTTTGGCAGACTAAGACCCTTACATACAAATGCAGTAATTTTTGCATTTGTAGGCAATGGAATTTTTATGGGTGTTTATTACTCTTTACAACGATTATGTAAAGCAAGAATGTTTAGCGATACATTGAGTAGAATTCATTTCTGGGGTTGGCAATTAATTATTGTTGCTGCAGCTATTACTTTACCTCTTGGTTTAACTTCTGGGAAAGAATATGCAGAATTAGAATGGCCAATTGATATAGCAATAACCATCATTTGGGTAATTTTTGGTTGGAATATGTTTGGTACAATTATTAAACGTAGAGAAAAACATTTATATGTTGCAATATGGTTTTACATAGCAACTTTTGTTACAGTTGCTGTTTTACATTTAGTAAATTCTTTTGAACTTCCTGTAACATTATTTAAAAGTTACTCTTGGTATTCTGGTGTTCAAGATGCATTAGTACAATGGTGGTACGGACATAATGCTGTTGCTTTCTTTTTAACTACACCCTATTTAGGTTTGATGTATTACTTTTTACCAAAAGCTGCAAACCGACCTGTTTATTCTTACAAATTATCCATCATACATTTTTGGGCATTAATATTTTTATACATCTGGGCTGGGCCACACCATTTATTATACACTGCATTGCCTAATTGGGCACAGTCGTTAGGTGTAGTGTTTTCATTAATGTTAATTTTTCCAAGTTGGGGTGGTATGATCAATGGATTATTAACTTTAAGAGGTGCTTGGGATAGAGTAAGAGACGATGTGATTTTAAAATTTATGGTGGTTGCAATAACAGCTTATGGTATGGCTACTTTCGAAGGTCCAATGCTTTCGTTAAAAACGGTTAGTGCAATAAGTCATTATACAGATTGGATTGTAGCTCATGTTCATGTAGGTGCTTTGGGCTGGAATGGTATGTTAACTTTTGGAATAATTTATTGGTTAATTCCACGAATATTTAAAACAGAATTATATTCAAAAAAATTAGCTAATCAACATTTTTGGTTAGGTACATTAGGTATTATTTTTTATGCTGTTCCAATGTATTGGGCAGGCTTTACACAAAGTGCCATGTGGAAACAATTCACAGATGCAGGACAGTTAAAATATACTTTTCTTGAAACTGTTACTTACATGAAACCCTTTTATGCTATGCGTTCTCTTGGAGGATCATTGTATTTAATTGGAGCATTAATTATGGTTTATAATATAATTAAAACAGTTAAAAAGGGAAGTTTAGTTGCCGATGAAGCTGCTGAAGCTGCTCCATTATTAAAAGATTACACACCCCATGCAACAGAACACTGGCATAGAAAAATTGAAAGAAAACCCGTTCAACTAATGGTTTTTAGCATAATAGTAATTTTAATTGGAGGTGCTGTTGAAATGATTCCAACATTTTTAATTAAATCAAATGTACCCACCATTTCAAGTGTTAAACCATACACTCCATTGGAGTTAGAAGGAAGAGATATTTATGTAAGAGAGGGATGTTATGTATGCCATTCTCAAATGATTCGTCCTTTTAGAAGTGAAACAGAACGCTATGGTGAATATTCAAAAGCTGGAGAATTTGTTTATGATCATCCATTTCAATGGGGAAGTAAAAGAACTGGTCCAGATTTAGCACGAGAAGGTACCGGCAACTTAAAAAAATCTGATAGTTGGCACTTCCGACATTTTAGAGATCCAGCATCTATGAGCGAAGGCTCAATAATGCCAGCATATCCTGCTTTACTCGAAAATGACTTAAATATATCTAATACTAAAGCAAAAATAAAAGCAATGAGAACACTAGGAGTGCCATATGCAAAGGATTATGAAAATTATGCTTTACAAGAATTAGTTACACAATCAAAAAGCATTTCAATTAATCTAAAAATTGATGGTATTCAAGTATCACCAAAAAAAGAAGTGATTGCACTTATTGCTTACATGCAACGTTTGGGTAAAGACATCAGTTTAAACAATCAAAAATAAAAAATATCATGTTTAAATTTATTAAACAATATGCCGAAACTATAAATCATGTAAACATATATCCAATGATTTCATTAGCAATTTTCTTATTGTTCTTTATTGTATTGCTTGTTTTTGTAAAAAAAATTAGTAAAGATAAAATTGAAGAGCTATCGAATATTCCTTTTGAAGATGGTTTATTAAACAAAACAAAACTCTAGTTTTTATGAAATTCAAATCAATCATATTTACAATTTTATTTCCATCAATAACCATTTTTGCACAAGATGCTTCATCTATAAAAACGGTAGCATCTTCAAACAACCAATTAGCCATTATGTTAATTGTTGTGATGTTTTTATTGGCTTTTGTAATTTGGGGTTTGGGCAAAGCTTTAATTGAACTAAGTAAACAAGTCATCGAAAAAAATAAATCAAATACAAAAAGTTTAATTATTTTATTTCTAATTATTTCTTCATTTTATCATCAATCCATTCAAGCACAATATACCATTGTTGAAGAAGTAGTAAAAGTGAAACCAAATTATGGTGGTTTATCATCAACTAGTTTTTATTTATTTAGTTCAGTTATTGTTATTGAATTAATAGTTATTGCATTTTTAACTATTTCTATAAAAAGAATGTATGCAGAATTAGTTCCAGCTAAACAAAAAACAGCAAGCAATATATTTAGTTTAACAAATTGGTGGAATAATATTGATAAAAAGTATTTTACAAGAGCAGTACCAATAGAGCAAGAAGCAGACACTTTACTTGATCACAATTACGATGGTATTAGAGAATTAGACAATGCTTTACCACCTTGGTGGAAATATGGATTTTACATCACCATATTTATTTCGGTAATTTATTTAATGAATTTTCATGTTTTAGATACTGGTAAAAATCCAACAGAAGAATATACAGAAGAAATGCAAAAAGCACAAGTAGAAAAAGAAATATTTGAAGCAAGCAATAAAGATAAAATAGATGAAAAAAATATTGTAATGGCTGATGCTATTGGTTTGCAAAAAGGTGCTCAAATTTTTGCAACAGATTGTTGGGCATGCCATGGTAAAAAAGGTGAAGGTAGTGCTGGGCCTAATTTAACAGATGATTACTGGATACATAAAGGCTCATTAAATGATATATACACAGCTATTAAAAATGGGTTTTCCGATAAAGGTATGCAAGCTTGGTCTGTGAAATTTACGCCAAAAGAAATGAGCCAAATTGCTTCATATGTAAAGTCGCTCAAGGGTACAAATCCTCCAAATGCAAAAGCAATTCAGGGAGATTTTTATAAAGAAATAACTTCAGATTCTACTGTAACAAAATAATTACTACTATCCATATAATGCAAGATGATATACAAGAAGATATAAAGGGTTCTTACAGAGATTCGGTTGCTACAATTAGTGCTGAGGGAAGCAGAAATTTCATTTATCCAAAAAAACCAAAAGGAAAATTATATAATTTAAGAACACTTTTTAGTGTGTTTTATTTGATTATATTCTTCACGTTGCCATTTATAAAAGTTCATGACGAACCCATTTTCATGTTCAATGTTCTTGAACGAAAATTTATTTTTTTTGGAGTAGTTTTTTGGCCTCAAGATTTTTTTATTTTCGGCATTGGCATGCTCACATTCATTGTTTTTATTATTTTATTTACTGTAGTATTTGGCAGAATATTTTGCGGTTGGGCTTGCCCTCAAACCATTTTTATGGAAATGGTTTTTAGAAAAATTGAATTTTGGATAGATGGCAATTCAAATGAGCAAAGAATTTTAAAAGCAAAATCATGGACTGTTGAAAAAATTTATAAACGCAGTATTAAGTTTATCATTTTCTTTTTAATATCCTTCATCATTGCAAACTTTTTTTTAGCTTACTTAATCAGCATGGATAAGTTAATTGGCTATATTAAATATCCATCTGAACATACTGGAACATTAATTTCATTGTTGTTTTTTACCACTATTTTCTTTTTTATTTACTGGTGGTTTCGAGAGCAAGTTTGCATTGTAGTTTGCCCTTATGGAAGATT
>JANPAT010000152.1:0-7952 GCA_031430075.1 Chitinophagaceae bacterium
TTTAATGTTAAACATTATAAACAATTGGATAATATGTAACAACAAACGCAACGTCCCATACAGGAGACGTTGCTGGGAAGGAGATGACATTGCCGATAAAGTAAAACAATATGTAGATAATGGTTTATTAAAATATATTAAAAATACACTACCAGATTGTAATCTTAATAAACCTGGAATTTGTGATCCAAATTTTTGGGGTATTAATGGGACAAGTGATAAAAAAACAGCAACACATGGTATAACAGCTAATTCTTATCTTGAACGTACAAATCAATAAAATGAAAATTATTTCTCTAATTACTCTTACATTGTTTGGTATAGCTTGTTTCAATATTAAAAAACAATCTCATTTTTTACCAATTGAAATATTTAATAAAAGTAGTTTTAATGTAGATACATTTTACTTCATGTTAAATAATTATAAGAGGTATGTATTTGACATAAAAAAAGGTGATTCTATCGTTTTAAATATAAATACAGATTCCATTAAAACTGATAGAGACCTTTTTCTTCAAACTTTTGCAATATTTCAAATCTCAACTGATATAAGATTATCAAAACATCAATTGTACTATACAGATTTAGGTGGTGAGTTAGATGAAAAGTATACAATAACTTTCAAAAAAGATACAAGTATAGACATCCGTCCACAATTTAGATATATATCAAACTAAAGCGAAGAGGCTATATTGGTTTCCCTTTCCAGCAACGTCTCCTCGCCAAGCCATGTGATTAGGAAAGGGACGTTGCGTATTGGGGAACAGGGTTGTTTAATGTTAAACATTATAAACAATTGGATAATATGTAAGAACAAACGCAACGTCCCATACAGGAGACGTTGCTGTGAAGGAGCGAAGAGACTATTTAGTTTTATCAAAATAGACTATTTTATATTTTTAAATTAGAAGGTAAAAGAATGTTTTTGATGTTAACACCAAGAACAGCTAAAAAAAGAAACTAAAGAATAATATTTGTAAAACCGTTAAGAAATTAACGGTTTTTTTATTTGCTCAACTGTAACTTGCAATAAGCATTAAATTCTTTTTCTACTTGATTTGAAACATTATCATTTACTTCTTTTTGAATTAGCTTATTGTTCTTAAAATCTAAAGTTAACATTCCAGATTTTAGCACTACATTATTCATTTCGGCCCATGAATATTTTTTTTGAGGTAAAGAATTATTAATAATTCCATCATCATCAAAAGCATATTCAGGTGTAATTTTTACTGGCTTTTCAATTATTGCAGCTATTAAAAATAAAATGGAAAGCCAAGGAACACTTGGATTCATAAACCAGCCCCAAGCAGCCAATAATAAAGCAAACCGATAATAAGGTTCAATGCCTCTTTTCTGTAGCGATCTACAATAATACATCCAACCAATAATTCCAAAAACCCAAATGAGCATTAAACTATTATCTGCATTTATGGTTTTATTGGCATTTAAAAATTTCCATGAAAACTCGTATAAAAATATGGCAATCGAAAAGGCAAGCATAAACAAACTCACTGTATCTATAAGTTTGGTTGAGTTCTTTTTTAAAACTACAATAAATTCAAAAATTCTAGGATCTCTCATGTGGCAAATGTATTGTCATTTAAACAATAATCAAATCTTATGTAAACCTATATTTGCAGCATGTCAACTGAGAATAATTTACAAGCAATTATTGCACATGCAAAAGAGTATGGTTTTGTATTTCAATCGAGTGAAATATATGATGGTTTAAGTGCTGTTTATGATTACGGTCCTTATGGTAGTGAATTAAAGAAAAACATCAAAGATTTTTGGTGGAAGAGTATGACTCAAATGCATGAAAACATTGTGGGTATTGATGCTGCAATATTTATGCATCCTACAACTTGGAAAGCTAGTGGACATGTTGATAATTTTAGTGACCCCATGATCGATAATAAGGATAGTAAAAAACGTTATCGTGTAGATCATTTGATTGAAGGATTTGCCGATGTGTTAATTGCAAATGGCAAAAAAGATGATGCTGAAAAAATTATTGCATTAATGGAAAAATTATTAGCAGATAATGATTACAGTTCGTTAAAACAACAGATTTATGATAATACAATTTCATGTGCTGTAAGTGGCACTTGCAACTGGACAGAAATTCGACAATTTAATTTGATGTTTGATACAAAGATTGGAAGTGTTACTGAAGAGGCTGATACCATTTATTTACGACCAGAAACAGCACAAGGAATTTTTGTAAACTTTTTAAATGTGCAAAAATCGGCACGTATGAAAGTGCCTTTTGGAATTGCCCAAATAGGTAAAGCTTTCAGAAACGAAATTGTTGCTCGTCAATTTATTTTTAGAATGAGAGAATTTGAACAAATGGAAATGCAATTTTTTGTTCGTCCTGGTTCAGAAGGCGAGTGGTATAAGTTTTGGAAAGAAGAAAGATTGAAATGGCATTTAAGTTTAGGTTTACCAAAAGAAAAATACAGATATCACGATCATGTTAAGTTAGCACACTATGCCAAAGAAGCCTGTGATATTGAATTTGAATTTTCATTCGGATTTAAAGAAGTTGAAGGTATTCATAGCAGAAGTGATTTTGATTTAAAACAACATCAGGAATACAGCAAAAAAAAGCAGCAATATTTTGATGCAGAAATGAATCAGAATTATATTCCTTATGTAATTGAAACATCAATTGGTTTAGATAGAATGTTTTTGTTAATTCTTTCTAACTCATATAATGAAGAAACAATAACTAAAGAAGATGGAACTACAGATAATAGAACAGTATTAAAAATTCCTGCAAAATTATCTCCTAATAAATTAGCTATTCTTCCATTAACTAAAAAAGACGGATTGCCAGAAATTGCAAAAGAACTAATGAATGAATGTAAGCCAGATTTTAAATGTTATTATGAAGAAAAAGATAGTATTGGCAAGCGTTACAGACGTCAGGATGCTATTGGAACTCCATTTTGTGTAACTATTGATCATCAAACAAAAGAAGATAATACAGTAACTATTCGTTATAGAGATACTATGATACAAGAAAGAATTGCAATGGTCGATGTGAAGCAATTAATATTGAAAGCAATTAACTAACTTTTTAATTTTTATATTTTGTACAAATTATTAATCGTACTTTATGTAGTTTGTTATGCTTGTTATATTTTTTATACAAGAGAGCCCGATTATTTTGATGGAGAAATTGCAACTGCAACTATTACAATTGATCAATCAACAAAATCGGAATTTGCTGTTTTTAATGTAATGAACAAAACCTATCAAGTAAACGCTTCATATCCTTTAAGAAAATTAGTTCAAAATGAAGAAGTGAAGGTGATTTATAAAGTTAGTGAGCCTGAAGTAGCTGTTGTATATGGTTTTTGGGGTTATTGGTTTAAGTGGGGAGAATTGTTAATGTCCTCCATTCTACTTATAGCATTATTTTATTTATCAGTTTCTATTACAAATAATCCAAGTCCAGAATCATTATATCATCAACAAAATTATGTTGAGACGCCACAAAGAAAATACTCTTAAATAGTCGATATAATTTTTCCATGATTAGAAACTTATTTGACGGACATTTGCAAAAATTTAAAGTGTGAATAGTAAACTTATAAATTGGATTTTATTCATTGTGCTATGCCTTATTTGGGGCAGTAGTTTTGAATTAATGAAATTGGGTATGTTCGAAAATCATGATCTTTCAAAGCCTGTACTTTCTCCATATCAAGTAGCTGCAATAAGAATATTTAGTGCTGGAATTGTGATGTTGCCCTTTGCATATAAAGCATTTAAAACATTACCCCAAAATGTAATGCAATACATAGTTTTAAGTGGTTTAATTGGAAGTTTTTTTCCTGCATTTTTATTTTGTATAGCCGAAACAAAAATTGGTGGTGGTATTGCAGGAAGTTTAAACTCATTGACCCCTTTGTTTGTTATTTTAGTAGGAGCTTTATTTTTTAATTTATTAACCAGTACAAGAAAAATTATTGGCGTTTTAATTGGTTTACTTGGTAGTATATTTTTAATTTATGCGAATAGTAAAGATCAACAGATTAATCATTTTTTATATATCGGTTTTGTAATTTTTGCAACAGTCTTGTATGGGTTTAATGTGAATATGGTAGTAAGAAAATTAACAGGTGTACCATCAATTCAAATTGCTGCAATTGCATTTTCTTTTTTAATTATTCCTGCATTTATTATTTTAATTTACACTGATTATTTTTCTTTGAATTTAGTTGAATCAAAATATATTTTAGCAACAAGTGCTAGTGCTGTTTTGGGAATATTAGCTACGGCAATAGCTTCAATTTTATTTTATAGTTTAATGAAACGAGCTGGTGGTTTGTTTGCTTCAACAGTTACATATGGTATTCCTTTTGTGGCAATTGGCTGGGGTTTGTTAAATGGAGAACATATTACCATTTTACATGTAATAGGTTTAATTATTATTTTATGTGGAGTGTATTTAGCAAATAAAAATTAATGAATAAAAAGAAAACTTTAGTAATTGGGGCTTCTGAAAATAAAGAAAGATATAGTTATCTTGCTGTAAATCTATTGCGTCAATATCAACATGAAGTTGTTGCTATTGGAAATAAAACAGGAAAAATAAATAATGTAGAAATTGTTGTGGGTAAACCAGAATTTGAAAATATTGATACAGTTACTTTGTATTTGAGTGAAAAGTATCAGAAGGATTATTTTGAGTATATTATTTCATTACAACCAAAAAGAATTATTTTTAATCCGGGAACAGAAAACACAAAATTATTTCAATTAGCTCTACAAAATAAAATTGAGCCAATTGAAGCTTGTACTTTAGTATTATTAAAAACCGGACAATACTAATTATTTCTGTTTTGCAATTTTTAGGATAAAAACCTAACAGCATGCAACAAAAAATATCACTCCAACTTACTCCTTCAGAGGCTGCAAATGCTGCAATCATTAAGTCTTATATCGCTGCTCATCTTGTTATCAATGAAAATACTATTACTGGATTTCATAAAATAAAAGAATCTATTGATGCAAGAAGCAGACATCAAATTTGGATTAATATTACACTACAAGTTTATATTAATGAACCTTTTCAAGAAAGGGCTGTTCAACTAATACAACTTCAAGAAGTCAATCAATTTTCAAAATCTGTAATCATTATTGGTGCAGGACCAGCAGGTTTGTTTGCCGCATTAAAATTATTAGAAAAAGGAATAAAACCGATTATTCTAGAAAGAGGAAAAAATGTAAGAGAAAGAAGAAGAGATTTAGCAACCTTAAACAAAGAAGGAATCATAAACCCAGAATCTAATTATTGTTTTGGAGAAGGTGGAGCAGGTACTTATAGTGATGGAAAATTATACTCTCGAAGTAATAAAAGAGGAAATATAGATAGTATTTTAAATTGCTTTGTTCAATTTGGGGCAGATGATAAAATTTTGTATCAAGCACATCCACATATAGGAACAAATAAATTACCACAAATTATTACAGCAATGAGAGAAGCCATTATAAAGCATGGTGGAGAAATTCATTTTAATAAAAAACTGATTGATTTTAAAATTATAAATGATAAAATTGAAACTGTAGTAACAAGTGATGGCGATGAATTGAAAGCAAATCATGTTATTCTTGCTACAGGACATAGTGCAAGAGATATTTACGAATTACTTTTCAAAAAAAATATTTTAATAGAGCCAAAGCCTTTTGCTTTGGGAGTTAGAATTGAACATCCACAGCAAATTATAGATTCTTGTCAATATCATTTGCAATCTTCCATTCCTCGTGGAGCATATTTACCACCAGCATCTTATAGTTTAGTTGAACAAGTGAATGGGAGAGGAGTATTTAGTTTTTGTATGTGCCCTGGTGGAATCATTGCACCTGCAGCAACAAACCCAAACGAGTTAGTAGTAAATGGTTGGAGCCCCAGTAAACGCAATAATGAATTTGCAAATAGTGGTATGGTAGTTACTATTGAAACTAAAGATATTTTTGATGATTGTAAAAAAAGAAATGTTCCTTTTAATGCATTATCATTAATGTATTTTCAGGCAGCAATCGAAAAAAAATCGTTTGATTTTGGTGGGGGGAAATTTGTTGCACCTGCACAAAGAGTGATTGATTTTTGCGAAGGTAAAACTTCAAATAATTTACCAAATTGTTCTTATTTGCCAGGTGTTCATGCTGCAGATTTAAAAAATGTTTTACCCAATTTTGTTCATCAGGCATTACAAAAAGGAATTAAAGAATTTGGCAAAAGAATGAAAGGATATTTTACAAATGAAGCCATTGTAGTTGCAACTGAAAGCAGAACTTCATCACCAGTGCGTATTCCACGAGATGATAAAGCTTTACATCATCCTCAGATAAAAAATTTATATCCTTGTGCAGAAGGAGCAGGTTATGCTGGTGGCATTGTTAGTGCAGCAATGGATGGTGAACGCATTGCAAATTTAATTTCAGTTACGATTTAAAACTTGTAACCAAATGCAATTCCAAAATAAAATGGATTAAAAGAACCATTTGTAATAATTGGATTTATTGCAGCCCTAAACACAAATCCATTTTTTATGGGTTGCTTTCTGTAGCCAAAATTTAATGTTGAAAAACTTATTGAATTAAAATTTCCAAAATCAAATATGGGTGATTCTGCTTTTACAAATGTGTGATTAATTCCAACTTCAAAGAAATTTCTATTATCTCCACTTGTAATAAAATTAATCCCTATTGGAATAGTGATTACACTTTCATCTCTATCACCAAAACCACCAATACCAATTCTTCCACCCCAACCAGTTGAAGTTTTTGTAAATCTTGTATCGTAATTAAATGATGCTAAACCGGGTCCACCAACTTCAAAAAAAACAGTATTAGAATTTGCAGATTGAGCTTTTGCTAAATTGTTTATTGATATAAAAGTTAATAAAACTAATAAGATTTTTTTCATATAATAGTTTAACCAAAAATAAACGTAAACCTGTTAATAAAACAATAAAAAATCTCTATACACTATTTGCTTAAATTAGTTTATAGAGATTAAAAAAATATAAGAAACAATTATTTAATTAATCCTGCAAAATGATTAACTGTACGAACTAGTTGACTTACATAACTCATTTCATTATCGTACCAACTTACCACTTTTACTAATTGATTGTCGCCAACAGTAATTACTTTTGTTTGAGTAGCATCAAATAAAGAACCATAAGTTATTCCTATAATATCTGTACTTACAATTTCATCTTCATTATATCCAAAACTTTCGTCACTAGCAGCTTTCATAGCAGCATTCACCTCTTCTAAAGTTGTTTTCTTTGCTAAAAGTGCAGTTAGCTCTGTAACTGAACCAGTAATTACTGGTACACGTTGTGCACCACCATCTAATTTTCCTTTTAATTCTGGTAAAACCAATCCAATAGCTTTAGCAGCTCCAGTGCTATTTGGTACTATATTTTGTGCTGCTGCTCTTGCTCTTCTTAAATCACCTTTAGGATGAGGAGCATCTAAGGTATTTTGATCATTGGTATAGGCATGAATGGTTGTCATGCTTCCAGCTAAAATGGTGAAATTATCGTTTAAAGCTTTAGCCATTGGTGCTAAACAATTGGTTGTACAACTGGCACAACTAATAATGGTTTCTGAACCATCCAAAATGCTGTGGTTTACATTAAATACAACAGTTTTTAAATCGCCAGTTGCAGGGGCAGAAATTACCACTCTTTTAGCACCAGCTTTTATGTGTAATTCAGCTTTATCTTTATCTGCAAAAAATCCTGTGCTTTCAATTACAACATCAACATCATGTGCACCCCATGGAATTTGTGATGGATCTTTCTGAGCATAAATTTTTATTTCATGGCCATTCACTATTATTGAATTTTCAGTTGAAGTTACTGTTTCATTAAATCTGCCTTGTGCACTATCATATTTTAATAAATGAGCTAAAACTGCTG
>JANPAT010000153.1:0-2734 GCA_031430075.1 Chitinophagaceae bacterium
ATTCCTCTGGATTTGAATGAAGTTCTTTTGCACAATCTAAAAAAACTTGAGGATGTGGTTTTCCATAAGCCAAATCTTGAGCAGAGCTTATTGCATTTAAATTATTTTTAATACCTAATAATTCTACCACTTCATCAATTAATGAAAGGGGTGAAGAAGATGCTAACCCAATTTTAAAATTTCTTTCTTTAAAAAAATTAAAAATATAATCAACACCAGGTAAAATAATTCCTTTGGTTTTTATCTTTTCAATCACAGCATTCACAATCTCAATTTCTGCATCTGGTATTTCTTTTTTATGCAATTTGAAATGGGTAAACCAATAATCTAAAAACTCTGCAGTTCTTAATCCTGTTGAAGTTTCATATTGTTCTTGCGATAGATAAATGCCTTTTTTATTAAAGATTTCATTGGCTGCTTCTTGCCATAGGGTTTCACTATCGATAAGTAAACCATCCATATCGAAAATAACTGTATTCAAGGTTGTAAATAGGTTTTAGTGAATGGAAGTTGGTAAAAGGTAAATGGTTTTTGGTAAATAGTAAATTGGTCTGGATAATTGTTCATGATGTTTTATTAGCAAGTTTTGAAATAAGTTTAGATAACATTTTAAACACTGATTCAATTAACTCATTTGCATGTAAAATATCATATTCTGATAAATAACTTAATACAAAAGCAATTTCAATTTGTGTTTCAACTTCAACTAAAGAACTTCTTGCTATTTCATAAAATCTTTTTTTGTCTAAATCTGAAATTCTTACAGAACCTTCTGCAATATTGCTACAAACAGAAATTGCAGCTCTTTTAATTTGAGATGATAATATAAATTTTTCTACTGGGGGAAACTTATTTGTAAGAAGATAAATCTCCTTAATTAATTGCAATGAAATATGATAAACCTCTAATTTTTTATGTATTAAATTTAGCATAAATATTATTAATAAAAAATACCTACTCATTCACAATTCCACTAATCTCTAAAAACTATTAACAATTTACCACTCACCTACAAGTTCTCCAAAATGAATTTAGTCATTTTAGTATATAAATGAAAACTTGTATTGCCTCCACGTATTCCATGATTTTTATTTGGATAATAGCCACTTTCAAATTCTATATTCTTTTTAATCATTTCATCTATCATCATCACACTATTTTGAAAATGTACATTATCATCAGCAGTTCCATGTATAATTAAAAATTTGCCTTTTATTTTATCTACATGATTAATTGGAGAATTATCATCATAGCCCTTGGCATTTTCTTTTGGAGTTCTCATGAATCGTTCTGTGTAAATATTATCGTAGTAACGCCAATTGGTAACAGGTGCAACTGCAATAGCTGCTTTAAAAATATCTGCACCTTTAGTAATGGCTAAACTACTCATAAAACCTCCATAACTCCAACCCCAATGTCCAATTCTATTGCCATCAACAAAAGGTAGAGTTGCTAAATATTTAGCCACATCAATTTGATCGGCAATTTCATATTTACCTAACTGTAAATATGTTTTCTTTTTAAATTCTTCACCTCTAAAGCCTGTACCTGTATTATCAACACAAACAATAATATATCCTTGCTGACAGATATAGTGTTGCCACATATTTATTGAACCCCAACTGTTAGAAACTTGTTGGCTGCCAGGGCCACCATAATTTGTAAATAAAACAGGATATTTTTTTGATGAATCAAAGTTTGTAGGTTTTAATATCCAACTGCATAATTCAACCCCAGCATTGTTTTTAAACATTTGAAAAGTGGGTAATGGTAAATTATAATCATTATGAACTTTATCTCTTAATTTCTTATTGTCTTTTAAAACTTTTCCTTTGTAAGACCAATTTGTGCCATCATTGATAGCACTATCTGTTTTACACAAGGAATAAATTGGGGGAAAATAGTAATCGGAATAGTTATCTAAAAAATACGAAAAATTACTATTAAAAGAAATTTTATGTGTGCCTACTTTTGAAGACAAAGCAAAACTTTTATTTGTATTTAAATCAAAAACCATTGGTTGTCGATTTTTAATATCATAAGCACTTGAATAAAATACTCTATTGTTTTTTTCATCAACACCATAGAGTTCTGCAACTTCATATTTATCATTAATTAATCTTGTTGTTTTATTGTTTTTTATATCACCCAAGTACAAACTATTCATACCATCTTTTTCACTGCTAAATAAAAATGTATTGCCATTTTTAAAAAAATGCATGTCATCATTAATATCTACATAATACTTATTTTTTTCTTCATAAAAAGTTATTGATTTTCCTGTGATAGCATCAGTACTCAGCAATTTCAAATGGTTTTGTAAACGATTTAACCAATACACACAAAGCTTATTATCAGTTGCCATCCATTTAATTCTTGGAATATAAATATCGGTTTCGAAACCAATGTCTGCTTTTACTGTTTTTCCTGTTTTTATATTATAAATATGAATACCTATTGTTGAATTGGGATCTCCAGCTTTTGGATATTTATAATTGTATTGAGTAGGATATAAGCTATCAAAAATGGTAAAGGCAAACTCTGGAACTTTAGTCTCATTAAATTTATAAAAAGCTAAATAATCTCCATTATTACTCCAAGCAAATGCTTTTGAAAAACTGAACTCTTCTTCATAAACCCAATCACAATTCCCGTTAATAATTTTATTCCATTTGCCATCTGTAGTTATAGCAATAGTTTTATTTGAAGTTAGATTCTTTACAAATAAATTATT
>JANPAT010000154.1:0-2767 GCA_031430075.1 Chitinophagaceae bacterium
TGATTTTATCAATCGTTTTACTCCGGATGCAATAACCCTGGATGTTAAACTGCCGGATACCAGTGGATGGACAGTGTTAGAGATGCTTAAAAATGACCTGAATTACCGCCACATTCCCATTTATCTTGTTTCGGGAGAAGAGAACAAGAGCCTTGCACTAAAACGTGGCGCAAGAGATTTTTTATTAAAACCGCTGGATAATGAAACATTGAATGAGCTTTTTAAAGATATTATTGCTATCAATAAAAAAGATACAAAAAAGATACTTGTGATAGAGGATAATGAAATTGACTCCTCCCAGATTGCCAAAATGATCAGGTTTAATAACCTTCATGTAAGCATAGCAGCAACAGGTAAAAAGGCTATTCAGCAATTGAGTAATAAAGATTTCGATTGTGTTATCCTTGATTATACTTTGCCCGATATTTCGGGACCGGAACTGCTTAACCAGGTAGACGAGGTGAAGAAAAAGTTAACACCGGTTATTGTTTATTCTGCAAAGGATTTTGATAAAAATGAACTCAGTCATATTAACCGTACATCAAATACGGTTTTGCTGAAAGGTGTTAATTCGCTTGAAAATTTGCTGGAAGAAACGATTGTACATCTTCACCTGCAGCATAAAGAGCTGCCACCCGACAAGCAGCGGGTTATTGAAGGCATCCGTATTAAGAACGATATTCTTACAGGTAAAAATATTTTGGTGGTAGATGATGATGTAAGAAACCTGTTTGCACTTACCACGGTTTTTGAAAGGTTTAATATTAATGCCATAACTGCTGAGAGCGGTAAAGAAGCAATAGAGATGATCAATAATGATGAGCTTAAGGTTGAGATGGTATTAATGGATATCATGATGCCCGAAATGGATGGTTATGAAACTATACAAAAAATAAGGCGGGAGCATAAGAACAGTACGCTGCCGATAATTGCAGTAACTGCCAAAGCCATGAAAGGCGATCGCCAGAAATGTATTGAAGCCGGCGCTTCGGATTATATAACCAAACCTTTAAAGATCGACCAATTGCTCTCCTTAATGCGTATTTGGTTTTACAAATAAACACTATGAAAAAAAAGATTCTTTTAGTGGATGACAGGGAAGATAATTTGTTCTCCATGGAAACAATATTGGAACCTGATGGGTATGACCTGATAAAAGCAACTTCGGGCAGGCAGGCTTTAAAAATCCTCCTGGTTGAATTTGATTTTGCATTGATCCTGATGGATGTAAAAATGCCTAACCTTAATGGTTTTGAAACCGCAGCACTTATATATGAAAGAGAGAAACGAAAACATATTCCCATCGTTTTTATTACCGCCAATACTTATGGTGAAGAGAATATGTTCAAAGGGTACCGTATGGGGGCGGTTGATTATATATACAAACCAATCAATCCCGAACTCCTCAGAACCAAGGTATCAGTTTTTATTGACCTGTATACAAAAAATCACCAGCTAATTGCGCATGAGCAAAAATTACTGGCTATAAACAGGAGCATGGAGAATGAAATACATGAAAGAAAGATATCTGAAGAAAAAGTTAAAGAACTCAACAGGCAACTGCTGGAAAATATTGACCGCCTGGAAACAGCAAATAAAGACCTGGACCGGTTTGCATTCATGTCTTCGCACGACCTGCAGGAGCCATTGCGTAAGATCCGTACTTTCAGCGATCTTTTATATTCTAAATACCATGATCTTTTTGATGAGGATGCTGCCCGATACTTCAGCCGCATACAAAAAGCTGCTGAGCGTATGCAAACCTTAATAAAAGATATCCTTCAATTCTCCAAAGTAGGTTCAGATAAAACTTCTTTAGTAGATACCGACCTTAATATTGTTGTGGAAGAAGTGCTGGCAGATATTGAAACTTCGGTACGGGAAAAGGCAAAGATTAATGTTAAACAGCTTCCTTCACTGCTGGTTAATCCCGGGCTTATGAACCCGCTTTTTTCAAATTTGATCGGGAATGCATTAAAATACCATAAAAAAGGTATAGACCCTGTGATTAACATTTATGCCCAGCACGACGCAGCACTAAGGCCAAATGGAGCAAAGTTTTGCAGGATATATGTGGAAGATAACGGGATTGGTTTTGATCAAAAATACGGCGAACAGATATTTGACATGTTTGTACGCCTGCACGGCAACAATGAGTACCAGGGGACAGGCATTGGCCTGGCCTTATGTAAAAAGATCGTAGAACATCACCAGGGTTATATATCGGCACTGAGTAAAGAAAATGAGGGAAGTACTTTTATTATTTCTCTGCCGGTACACTTAAAAAATTGAAAAGTAAGTTTATGAAACTTTCACCAATACGCATATTGATCGTTGACGATGATGAGGATGATTTTCTTATTATCAAAGAGTATATAAGTAATATCGGCAGGCAGGAATTTATTATAGACTGGTGTTATTTGTATAAAGAAGCAGAACTGAAAATAGCTGAAGGAAAATACCATTTATATTTTGTCGATTACCTCCTGGGTGCAAAAACAGGTTTAGAACTTATACAGGATTCAATTAAAAATAACTGCGAAGAACCGTTCATTTTACTTACCGGTAATGGCAATCATGCAATTGACCTGATGGCCATGGAATCAGGTGCCGTTGATTACCTGGTAAAAGGAGAATTAGGTGTTGAAAAATTGGAAAGATGTATTCGCTATTCATTGGAGAGAGCCTCCTCCATAAAAGCCCTCAGAACGAATGAAAGAAAATTCAGGAATATTTTTGAACGGTCAAAAGACATGGTATTTATTGC
>JANPAT010000155.1:0-3678 GCA_031430075.1 Chitinophagaceae bacterium
TTTACAAACAGCTCTTCTACATGCATTTTGTTTTTTGTTAAGGTGCCCGTTTTATCTGTGCAGATATAAGTAACAGATCCCAAGGTTTCTACTGCCGGTAGTTTTCGGATAAGACTGTTCAATTTAATCATCCTCCTTGCAGCCAATGCCAGGGAAATAGTGATAACGGCAGGTAAAGCTTCCGGAATAGCTGCAACTGCCAGTGAAATACTGGTGAGTACCATCTTAGTAATATCCTCACCCCTTAACCAACCGGCAATAAAAAACAGAATGCATAAAAACAGCACCATGACAGAAAGTTTTTTTCCAAATGATGCCATGCGTTGCTGCAATGGCGTAAGCGTTTCATCTTCCTGCAACATTTTGGCTATACGTCCTAACTCTGTTTGCATGCCTGTAGCAATTACTACGCCTGTACCCCTGCCATAGGTTACAAACGTACCTTTAAAGGCCATATTTTTTTTATCTCCAATTGGCAAATCTTCTGCTTCCAGTGAATCAATAATTTTATCTACTGCATGCGATTCGCCTGTTAATGCGGCTTCTTCAATTTTTAAATTTTTTGATTCTATAATCCGTAAATCTGCCGGAACAGCATTACCTGCTTCTAACATTACAACATCGCCAGGCACCAATGCAGTAGCAGGCAGGTCTGTAACATTTCCATCACGTAGCACCCTGGCTTGTGTAATGGCCATTTGTTTTAAAGCCTGCATTGCTTTTTCTGCACGGTATTCCTGAAAGAAACCCAAAAAGGCATTTAATAAAACGATGATGAGAATAACGATGCTATCAATAAAGTCGCCAACGATTCCCGCTATAACAGCGGCGGCCAGCAAAATTAAAATCATCACATCTTTAAACTGTGTCAGCAGCATTAAGGCTATGCTTTTCTTTTTACCTTCCTGCAATTCGTTGGGGCCGTGGTGTAGCAATTTATCTTCGGCTGCTATTGCGGATAAACCCTTCGGGTTAGTACCAAGTTGTTCGATTGTTTCGGGTATGCTTAATTTGTGCCAGTTCATGTTTCTTTGATTTATTTCACTTAATTTATTTTGTCTCCATCCACTGAGGCTGTTACTTGCCCAGTCTTTTCACTTTCTGAATCGTTTTTTGCTGTCTTATGAAATTTCAACAAAAAATGAGTAAGCCCTAATGCAGCAATTACTAAAGCTAAGCCTATAAGCATATGCCCATTTGCTTGCTTTATATCTAGTGTGATTATCTTATTTGCAACTGCAATAATTGCGATTTGTATTATTGGAATAGTGGGAATTATATCGGATGAAATAATTAATATCAATGACCTTATAAGTTCGTACCCAATGGCAATAACCAGTATTAAATTAAACACTTCAAATAAAGTAGTAACATCCACCAGTAATAAAGGATGTTGCGTAATTTTTTCAACCTCTAAATAGATAAAATTTGCTGTACTAAGTATTAAACTTAAAGTCATAATTCCAATTAATACACGGATTACGTTTCGGTTAATACCTAAAATGATACTTGAAAATGTGGCGGTACTTTTCATATATATTTAAGATTTAGAGTTTGAAAATTTAATTTCAGATTTTGTCATTCTACCATAAAAGTCAAGTTCTTCTTTGGTTTTCTTTGAAGTATTTACTAAATGGTCAAGTCCCATCCACAATAAGAACCAGCCTGCAGGTTCAAACAATACAATTAATAAATGTGCAGAATATTTTTCTGGCTTAATAAAAGACATATAGCTTGCTGTAATCATTGTAATGATTCCGGCAAAAGCTAATAGTATCCCTCTTTTTCTTATTTTTCTTACATCCGCTGCCAATTGTATGTGAATAGTTTTAAAATAAGAATATAGTCTTTCAATAATTACTTTTTCTTCCTCATCATTTCTCTTGTTTGCAGGTAAAAGGAGCGTTAACAATATTTTAGTCCCGGGTTTATTTTTAGATATATTTTTAGCCTCTGTGATAAAGTCATCTGACAATGTTCTTTCAGCATAAGCACTTGGGTCAAAGTCAGAGAATAAATAATCGTAAGAGCTTAGGAGTATGTTTATCTTAGCAAGTTTCGGAATTGAATGTTTTGAAAGAGTATTTATATTTTCTGTTGTGTTATACATTGAATGTTTATATTTGATTTTCTTTGCTTCCTGTTTACTGACATGTAAATAATTATGTGTTTTGCTTACTGCACTATAACAAAGTAATACTGTGCTTTATTAAATAAGCAGAAATAAAAAAACGTACAATCCGAACGGGTACGACAATTTTTAAGAACCAACTACCAGCAATAATGCAATTATTGTCCAAAATATTTTCTGGATAACATACTTTTTTAAGAAATGCTGTTCCGTATTATTGCTGCTATTTTCTTCTACCTTTTTCAATTTGCAAGTTTTGAAGTTTTAATTTGATGACTTATTAAAAACCAATAAAGGCACTTTTGCATTAAAAGAATATTCAGCAGATTTACTTGACAGGAATATTTTTTCAAACCAACTCCTGTTTTGTTCTGTAAACATTACCATCATCGAAGGCTTCCTCTTTTTTATTGCCGTTTCAATATCCGTAATTAGGGATTCATTGGGGTTTCTGTTGGTTATATTAAAATTGATATGGTAGGCAGAGATTTTTTTTACAGCCGTTTCAATGGCTTTTAATTGGTCGCTGTTTTCAAATACTGATGTAAGATGGAGTAATTCTATTGTTGCTTTTAATGGACTGGCAAAAGCCACTACTTTTATTATCTCTTTTTTAAAATGAGCAAGGTCGGATGCATACAGAATGCTGGTAATGGCAGCCGTTTTATACTTATATGGTATAGCAATAACAGGAATTGCCGAATGATTGATAAGATTCCCCGTGTTGGTACCTAAAATCCTTTCTATTTTGCCGGCACCTCTTGTACTGATGCAAATAAAATCGAACTTATTTTCTTTGGCATAATCCATTATACAGTTTTGGGGCATCACAGATTGTTTAACAATACATTTCATTTTAGTTGCTGTTGTATGCAAACTTTTGTAAATTTTTTCAACAAACAAATCTAGTTTTTGCTGCATAATTTTTGTTTCCTCTTTTCCATATTCTTCTATTCTTGTAAAATTCCATGCAGTGGGTATTAAATTATGGTAAGCATGAAAAAAAGTAAGGCTGCATTTACTTTGAGCAGCCAATTGTATGGCAAAAAATAAAGCCGCTTTAGACTTATCAGAAAAATCAGTTGTAACAAGAATTTTTTGCATAAAATTACTTTTTGATTATTGAGAAGCGTAAGCTAACCTTTATTTTCTTGTAAAAGGAGAATAAACATCTTCTTACCATATAATTGTCATCAGTTAAAATTGATTTATGTCAATTTTATTTTTGATGCAGAGGTGAGTGTAAGCGTTAGCACAAGTCAGGCTCTTTTGAGAGTAGCTTTTAAATCAATATACACTAAAAAATAATGCTATTAATAAAAGTAATATGCTAAAAATGATTAAGTAGAAAATAAGGGTGAATACCAGTGAATGGGGATACTTTTAAAAACTTCTATATAAAAATAAAGTTGATTTTTAAGAATATTGGAAATGTTTACCTATTGTTTACCCCATATAAAAAGAAGAGCTGTAAAATATTGATAACTAATATGTTTATAATATATATATTGTGACTCCAGAAGGATTCGAACCCTCATCATCAGAGC
>JANPAT010000156.1:0-3089 GCA_031430075.1 Chitinophagaceae bacterium
ACTTCAGCTATGCAAGGTTGTACATAACATCCACTTTCAAAATTTTCTAAAACTTTTCCTTCAACTAAAAATTTACCACCTTGTTGTTTGCAATGTTCAATTGAATTGAGATACATTTTTACAGCATCCTGATCAATTAATGGTCCAGCATGATTGCTAGAATCTAATGGGTTACCAATTTTTATTTGTTGATAAGCTTTGACTAATTTTTCTTTAAATGCTTCATAAATATCTTCATGAATAATAAGCCTTCTTGTGGTTGTACATCTTTGTCCTGCTGTGCCAACTGCTCCAAATAAAGCACCAACTAAAGCCATTTCTACATCAGCATTTTTTGATATGATGATGGCATTGTTACCACCAAGTTCTAATATGGTTTTTCCTAAACGAGCAGCAACAACAGTACTTACAGCTTTACCCATTTTTGTGCTACCTGTTGCACTAATTAATGGAATATTTGAATGATTACTCATCCATACACCTACATCTCTTCCTCCTTGCACTAAACAATTTACACCTTCTGGAACATTATTTTTTTTGAATACGTCTGCAACAATATTTTGTATAGCAATGCCACATAAAGGCGTTTTTTCACTAGGTTTCCAAACGCAAACATTACCACAAACCCAAGCCAATGCTGCATTCCAGCTCCAAACTGCAACAGGGAAGTTGAATGCAGAAATAATTCCTACAATTCCTAATGGATGCCATTGTTCATACATTCTATGATTTGGTCTTTCACTGTGCATGGTTAATCCATACAGTTGACGAGATAAACCCACAGCAAAATCGCAGATGTCAATCATTTCTTGCACTTCACCTAAACCTTCTTGTAAAGATTTACCCATTTCGTAGCTCACTAATTTTCCTAAAGGTTCTTTATAAGTTCTTAAAGCCTCACCAACTTGTCTTACTATTTCACCTCTTTGTGGGGCTGGAGTTTGTCTCCATAATTTAAAAGCTTCAGTAGCTGTATTAATTATTTGATTAAAAGAATCTTCATCTGTTTCAGTGACAGCACCAATTAATTTTCCATCAACAGGTGAATAACTTTCGATTTCGTTTCCTTTGCTCTCAATCCATTTTGTTCCAGTTGAAACTCCTTGATTACTTTGTTGTATTTGTAAATCTTGTAAAAATTGCATGTATAATATTTTGGTTGTAAAAGTAAGATTATGAAAATAAAAATGCCGAGTGGTTTACTCGGCATTTTTATTTTGTTTATTCATCACCCAATCTTATTGGGTATCTGTAAGTTTCAGTGAACCCGGGATAAATACCATCGAAATAAATATTTCCTTTAATGTTTTTCATCGCTTCATTAAAATCATCAAGGGTTTTAATTTCTTCTCCATTAACACTTGTAATTACGAAACCTTCCTGAATTCTAGAATTTTTTAAAGCACCACCATTAATTTTTTTAATAACAACACCACCAGTAATTTCATTGGCTTGAGCTATTTTTTTATCAACTGTTGCAAATTCACCTCCTAATTTTTCCATTATAGAACTGCTCTTTACAATAGTTGTTGTATTAATTTTATTTTTAAGAACAGCATTGGTTATAGATTCTTTCCCATCTCTTGTGTATGTAATTGTAATTTTATCTCCTGGTTTGTAACGTGCAATTTGTTCAACTAATTCTGGTCCGGTTTGAACTGATGTTCCATTAAGTTTGGTAATAAAATCTCCTTTCTTTAAACCAGCAACTTCAGCAGCACCTTTTTCAGTTACGCCAGTAATATAAACGCCTTCACCATCTTTAATGCCCTCATTTTTCTTTTGTTCTTCACTAATATTTTCTCCAACATAACTTATTCCTAAATAAGCACGTTGTACTGTACCGAATTTAATAATATCGTTTACTACTTTTTTTGCTATGTTGATAGGAATGGCATATGAATAGCCAATATAACTTCCATTTTTAGAGGCAATGGCAGAATTAATTCCAACCACTTCACCATTTAAATTAATTAATGCACCACCACTATTACCTGGGTTAACTGCAGCATCTGTTTGAATGAAAGATTCAACAGGATTTTTTGCTTCTTTGTTATTGTCAGGATTGATGATTCCAATATTTCTGGCTTTAGCACTTACAATACCAGCAGTAACTGTAACATCTAAATTTAATGGATATCCAATTGCTAAAACCCATTGGCCTAGTTTAGTATCATCACTATTACCATAAATTAAATATGGTAATCCGGTTGCTTCAACTTTAATTACTGCTAAATCTGTATTAGCATCGGTACCAATAACTGTTGCTTTATATGTTTTTTTGTTAGCAAGTGTAACTGTAATTTCGTCAGCACCAGAAACTACATGGTTGTTAGTAATAATAAATCCATCATCACTAATAATTACTCCACTGCCACTTGCTCTTTGTTCAGGAATAATTGACATTCTTGGGCCATTAAAGAAATCGTCAAACATATCTCCACCAAATAAATCATTAAATGGGTTTTTTTGACGAGGAAGATTATTACTAATTTGTTTTGCTTTAGTTTTTGTTTTTATATGCACAACTGCTGGTGTTGCTGCAGTTGCAGGAGCTGTAAAATCTAATGATGCCGGAACTTTGGCATCTCCAAAATAACCAGCATAATTTGCAGGAATTTTACCTGCTTCTTGTGTTCCTGTAAATCTGTTTTGTGAAAATTTACCAAAAGCCCAAACACTTATAATAGCTGTAGTTGCACTAATGGCTGCAATGGATAAAATTTGTTTAAATTTCATAGTTCTATAATTTTCTTTTAAAATGATTTTCAAATATTGTGCCTTTAAAGTTGCAAGTAAATGAATATGATAATAAGTCAGTAATCTAATCACATCATTTAACAATAATTTTACGAAATTGCTCGTAGAATAAATTTTGAGCAAATAAAATTATCATCCTTTTCATTCCAAATTTACGTCTAATTTCCATAAACTTTAAGTGAAAACTCATACTTTTGCACCCCGAATAAAAAAAATCGGGTTTTATTATGAATTTATTTTTTAAACAATTAAACGCAGATGCTGAGGAGAATGCTGTGGCTACTGAAACTACAGAAGCTACAGAAACTACTGCGACAACAAAAGCACCT
>JANPAT010000157.1:0-19416 GCA_031430075.1 Chitinophagaceae bacterium
CCAATTTGAACTGCATCTGCACCTAAAACTAAGGCAGCTAACATTTGTTTTCCATTTGCAATTCCTCCTGCAGCAATTAAAGGAATACTAATGGCTTCTTTTACTTGTGGTATTAAAACCATTGTTGTTGTTTCTTCTCTACCATTATGACCACCAGCTTCAAATCCTTCGGCAACTACTGCATCACAACCTGCATTTTCTGCCTTTAACGCAAATGCACTACTACTCACAACATGCACAACAATAATACCCTCATCTTTTAAAATTTTTGTCCAGGTTTTTGGATTACCAGCACTAGTAAAAACTATAGGTACTTTTTCTTTGATAATAATTTCAATGTGTAGCTCAATATCAGGATACAACAATGGAATATTTACTCCAAAAGGTTTTTTTGTTGCAGCTTTACATTTTGTAATATGATGTTGCAAAACATCTGGATACATACTTCCACTACCTAATAAACCTAAACCACCTGCATTACTAACAGCTGAAGCCAATTTCCAACCACTAGCCCAAACCATTCCTGCTTGTATAATTGGAATTTCAATATTAAAAAGTTTTGTAATTCTATTTTTTTGCATAAATCTTAATTAAAATTAGGAAGCTCTTTAAAAGTAAAACCTAATTGAGTAAAGTGTTCTAACACTCTTGGTAAACAATACGATAATTTTTCAAAAGCTTTTTCACTATCATGAAACACAACAATTGATCCTTGTTGTGTTTTTGAAATAACATTTTGCAAACATTTTTCTTTAGAAATATTTTTATCAAAATCTCCACTTAAAACATCCCACATAATAATATGATAACCTTTTTCGATAATTGATAATGCTTGATTTCTTTTTAACTTTCCATAAGGTGGTCTGAACAAATTACTATTGATATATTCTCTTGCAGATATTACATTATCAACAAAAGTTTCAGTATCCTTTTTCCAACCATTTAAATGACTTTGTGTATGATTTGCTATTCGATGACCATCATCAATAATTTTTTTGTAAACATCGAAATAAGCCTCAACATTTTTACCTACACAAAAAAAAGTTACTTTGGCATTATATTTTTTTAATACTTCTAAAACAAAAGGGGTAATAGTTGGATGGGGACCATCATCGAAAGTTAAGTATATTTTTTTTTCACTAGTATCAATGCTCCAAATTAATTCTGGAAATATTTGTTTAAGTAACCAAGGTGTTTTTACAAAATACATGAAAACATTTTTACAACAACTAATCTATAGTTTTAATCATAACTAAAGGAATTGTACCCACTCGTATTTTAGATGCAAGTATAGGATCATTTGGTTTTGAAACGATATAAACTATAAAAGAAGTATTGTTTTTAAGAAACTCTTTTTCAATAACCAATTTATTATTTTTTGCAGGTTTTCTAATAATTTCAAGCCTATTGGTATCCATAATAATAAAAGTATTATTCCAGCTTTTTCTATCAGTTTTTGGGAAATATTTAATTGAAAGATTTGAAATTTTATCTTTCTTTAGTTCATAATTTTTTTGTTCACCAGCATTTCCTTCTAAAACTTTTTTACATCCATTATATAACTTCCAAGTACTATTACTTTGTGCACTTAAAACGAAGGGAAAAAATAATAAAAAGAAAAATATTTTTTTCATATCATGCTAAAATAGAAAAAGCGGTTGATATCAACCGCTTTTTAAAATTAAATAATTTTTAGTTTTTAACTACTTTAAAAATTTCGACACCATTAATTGATTTTAATTGAACAAAGTATACGCCTTTACTCCAATTAACAGCATTTACCTCAACATTATTCGATTGAACATTTAAATTTCGATAAACAATTTTACCCAAAACATCTGCAATTTCAATTTCAAATTTACTATTGGTAGCATTGCTGATTTGAATATTGAGTTTTGATTCTATTGGGTTTGGATATAGAGTCACATTTTTATCTTTATTAAAATAATTGATACTTACAATTTTACTGAATGATGATTTTCCATCCAAATCAATTTGTTTTAAACGATAGCTATATCTATTTCCAAAAGAGATTTTATTATCATTAAATAAATAATTGTTATCACTTTTATTCAATGCTTTTACTGTACCAAGAGAAATAAATTCACTTGCGTTAGCACTTCTTTGAACATCAAATTCTTTACTATTAATTTCATTGTAAGTGGTCCATTTTAATGCAACACTATTATTTTCTAATGTGCCTGTAAATGTTCCCCATTGCAATGGTAAAACTGCAGCTTGTTCAACAATTACATATTGTCCAAATCCTGTAAATGTTGCTGTATAAGCAATATAACCATCTGTAGAAAGTTTGTCTGTTACAGTAGTTGTTGCAATTACAGAGTTTAAAGAATTTAAATTACCTGAAGTAATGCTAACACCATCCATTACTTTCATAATTTTTGCAGTTGCTGAGCCAGTACCCCAAGCAGTTATTTCTGCTTGTGTAAAATAAATTGTAATAGAGTGTTGAGTTGTATTATCAGTTACTGATGGAACTAGTTTAACAACTTTTCTACTTCTCAAATAAGTTGTACTTCCTGTTGTAAATGTTGGTCTATCTGTTCCTGCTTCAGTTATAGATGCCACAACATTATTAACATTTATTGTTTGTGCAGATAATTTAGCAATGGCTTTGTTGTTAGCAGAATTTCTAAACATATTATTTGAGCCCGATTGAGTATTGAATGTGTAACTATTGCTTACAACTGTTTCTACATTCCATGGAGTAGCAGTTAATACCACATCATCAATATTTAATCCTGGATTATTTACTGTTGAGGTGCTTGAAACAGCCCAATAAAAATCTATATAAAACCTTGCATTATTTAAGAAAGAAGAAGATATAATTGGTGTTCCAACTTGAGTTGTTGTTGAATTTGCCCAAGGTCCATAACCTGTATTACCACTAGTTGTGCCATATTGATTATAGTTATTATTAGGATCAGTAGCAGATGTGAAAAATAATTGACCATAGTGGCCAGCTCCTGTAGCTGAACTATATGTTCTTCCTTTTACTTTGAATTTAAATTGTAAATTACCTAAAGATTGTACTCTATAGGCTTCAATTAAAGGAGTTTCTATAACTGCACCAACGGATGTTTGTCCACTTGGTAAACCTGTGTATGTATTAGGTTTTGAAGTCGCATCGCTACTAATATATGCATTTGGAAAAGTTCCACCAGCATCACCAGACGAACCAATAACCCATTGAGATAAATATGCAGCAGATTTAAAAGTATTCCAACCACTTGGCATAGTGCCACTTGAAAAACTTTCATTTAACATGTTTATGGTATTTTGACCAATAATTATATCATCATCATCATTTATATAAACATTTAAACCTTGAGCTTTTGTTCCAACTGTAACACCAGAACCTGAAACTGTATAAGCTAATTTAAACCCTCTTTGCCCATCAATTTTAGCATTATCTAAAATTCGTAATACATAGTTTTTATAAGAATCATTATTAATAAAATCTAAAGTGTTACTTAAAATTTGATAATCTACACCAGCAACTGCTAAAGTTGGTGCTCCTGTACCTGATATTGCACTAACACTGAAAGTTAGAGTTGCATTACCAGTAGCTGCACCTTCAACTGACAATGGAATATTAATATCTATATAAGGATATGTTGTTCCAGTTGTTCCTTTTTCAGAAACAGAGAAAACTCCTATACAATTGTCAAAACCAATTATTTTACTTGTAGGTAAAACTTTACCAACTGTTGATGTTGCCAATGAAACTCTACGAGGACTATTTAGCATTACAGTTTGAACTCGATCTGCTTGATTTAAAGTGAAAGTGTTTAAAAGTTGATCATCGGTGTAGTCCATAAAATTTTCAAACATTTCATCAGCTGTTCCACACGAGTTTGGTTTTGGGTGTGCCGGTTTTCCATAGTTTTCATACAAAGCAACGGGTGTATCGTTACAATAATCTGTTGCAGTACCACAACTTGCAGCATCACCCCAAATATGTCTTAAACCAAAAAAATGACCTAATTCATGAGTTAAGGTTCTTCCCATATCATATGAATTTGTGATTCCACAATCTGGAGAAGTAAATTTACTTCCTACAGAAATCACCTCTACCACCACACCAGCTGTTGTATTAGTTTCAGCATTATCTAACCCTTGTAAAGTTGAACTTGCAGGAAAAGTTGCAATACCTAATAAACCACTTGCACTTTGGTCACAAACCCAAACATTTACATATTTAGTAGGATCCCAAATTGAGCTTGGTTTAATAGTGCCTTCAAAATATGCATCTGATCCATCATAAGGAGGGGCTGTCCATCCTTTACTTGTATATAAAATTCTATCAATTCCTGGTTCAGCCAAAGTTCCACCACTTGGGTTTGTTGTTGCCAAACCGAATTGAATACCAGTTGTTGATGCAGCAGTATAAAGGCTTCCACTAAAGTTTCCAAAATCTTTATTTAATTGAGCAACTTGTGAGTTAATAAGAGCCTGAGAAAGGTTAGTACCTGAACCAACTGGTTGTCCACTATGAATAATATGAAATACAATTGGTAAATAATAATTAGTTATTGTTTCAACATTCTCGCCCCTAGCCAGAGCAGCAGCTTTTCGCTGAGAAGTTTTTTGAGCTAACCAAGTTTCAAACTGTTCATCAGTTTCTAAATTGGGATTGCCTTGTCTTTTTTGTTTTAATGCTTCTACAGTATAGCATCTAATTTTATTCGTTTTTTGCTTTGGTAAAGAATTTAAATTTCTTTGAGAGAAAACAAATAAACCAGAACATAGTAAAAGTGTAATTAATAGAATTTTTTTCATTTTTAAAAAATTGGCGATGAAATTAGTCTTAAACACTCTAGAAAAAATTATTATTTTCATTTTAAGGTTTTTCTAATTAAAAAAATGTCGGCTTAAATGACATTTAATAAAAAAATAATTTTTGAAAACACTTATTATGAATACATTCTATTTTTTGATGTTTTATTAATCTTTTTGTTCAGTTATAATGTTTGTATTGAAAATGAATTTATAGATTATAAAACAACTTATTTCTAAACAAGAATGATTATCTTTACATAACAATTATCATTTATTAGCTTTTCATGAATCATTTGTTTATAGACCAACTTAAAGAAAAAGGGCTTAAAGTAACCCCACAAAGGGCTGCTATCTATGAAGCCATTTTAAAGTTAAACAATCATCCAACTGCTGAAAATATAATTGAATATATTAAAACAAATAATCCCAACATTTCTGTTGGCACTGTATATAAAGTATTAGATACTTTGGTTGAAAATAATTTTTTAAAAAAAGTTAAAACTGAAAAAGATATAATGCGATATGATGCTCTATTGTCTAATCATCATCATTTGTATTGTGTAGAAACAGATCGCATAGAAGATTTTGAAGATAATCAGTTGAGTACAATGATTCAAAATTATTTTCAAACGCATCAAATTAAAAGTTTTATTATTCAAGATATTAAATTGCAAATCACGGGAAAATTTAAAAAATAAATAGCAATGAGCAATACAGATATGAACAAATGTCCTTTTCATAACGAACAAATAAAACAAACCGCTGGAACGGGAACTACGAATAAAGATTGGTGGCCTAATCGTTTAAATTTAGGAATACTCCGACAGTTTTCGAGTTTATCTAACCCTTTAGATAAAGATTTTAATTATGCTGAAGAATTTAAAAAACTTGATTTAAAATCAATCAAAAAAGATATCGTTAAATTAATGAAAACCTCCCAAGATTGGTGGCCAGCAGATTATGGACATTATGGACCATTGTTTATTCGCATGGCCTGGCATAGTGCTGGTACATACAGAATTTCTGATGGAAGAGGTGGTGCCAGTTCAGGGAATCAAAGATTTGTTCCTTTAAATAGTTGGCCAGACAATGTTAATTTAGATAAATCACGCTTATTATTGTGGCCAATTAAACAACAATATGGAAATAAAATTTCTTGGGCAGATTTAATGATATTAGCAGGAAACTGTGCTTTAGAATCAATGGGATTTAAAACTTTTGGTTTTGCAGGTGGAAGAGAAGATATTTTTGAACCAGAACAAGATATTAATTGGGGTAATGAAACTGAAGGGCTTGGCGATAAAAGATATCGAGGGGAAAGAGATTTGGACAATCCTTTAGCAGCTGTACAAATGGGTTTAATTTATGTAAATCCAGAAGGTCCTAATGGAAATCCAGATCCATTAGGTTCTGCAAAAGATATTAGAGAAACTTTTGCTCGTATGGCCATGAACGATGAAGAAACTGTGGCTTTAATTGCCGGTGGACATACTTTTGGAAAAGCTCATGGTGCAGCAAGTGCCACAAATGTAGGTCGAGAGCCAGAAGCTACAATTATAGAAGATATGGGCATGGGATGGAAAAATAGTTTTGGTACAGGTAAAGGCATTGATACCATTACCAGTGGAATTGAAGGAGCTTGGAAACCAAATCCAACAACCTGGGATAATGGATATTTTGAAACACTTTTAAAATACGATTGGAAATTATCTAAAAGTCCTGCTGGAGCTCATCAATGGATTCCAACAGATGAAAGTGCTTATAATTTAGTTGAAGATGCACATGATAAAAACAAACGTCATGCACCTATTATGTCAACGGCTGATTTGGCATTAAAAATGGATCCAATCTATGAACCAATTTCAAGAAGATTTCATGAAAACTTTGAAGAGTTTGCAGATACTTTTGCAAGAGCTTGGTACAAATTAACTCATAGAGATATGGGACCCATTGCTCGTTATTTAGGGGAAGAAGTTCCAAAAGAAGAATTGATTTGGCAAGACCCAATTACACCACCAACATATATTTTGAATGATGGAGATGTTGAAATATTAAAAGCCAAAATTCTTTCAACAAATCTTTCAATTGCACAACTAGTTTCTACCGCTTGGGCATCTGCATCAACTTTCAGAAATTCAGATAAACGAGGTGGTGCAAATGGAGCTCGGATTCGACTTGAACCACAAATCAATTGGGAAGTAAATAATCCAACACAATTAAAAATAGTATTACAATTGTTGGAACGAATTCAAAAAGAATTTAATACTGCAAACAAACAAGTATCAATAGCAGATTTAATTGTATTAGGTGGATGTGTTGCTATTGAAAAAGTAGCAAAAGCAGCTGGTGCAAACATTACAGTTTCATTTACTCCCGGACGAGGTGATGCTACAATTGAACAAACTGATGTAGAATCATTCAAAGTATTAGAACCAAAAGCAGATGGATTTAGAAATTATAAAAATGCAAATTGCCCTTTAATTACAGAAGAAATGTTGATAGATAAAGCTCAATTACTTTCATTAACTGCATCAGAAATGACCGTTTTAATTGGGGGTATGAGAGTATTGAATTCCAATTTTGATGGTTCAAAATATGGTGTATTTACTCAAAATATAGAAACACTTACTAACGATTTCTTTTTGAATTTATTAGACCAAAGCACAACATGGAAAGCAGCAAATGATCTTGGAGAAATTTTTGAAGGCTCAAATAGAACAACTGGCGAACCTAAATGGGTAGCTACTCGTGCCGATCTTATTTTTGGTTCAAACTCAGAATTAAGAGCCATTTCTGAAATTTATGCATCGAGTGATGCAAAAGAAAAATTTTTGAAAGATTTTGTTGCAGCATGGACTAAAGTTATGAATTTAGATAGATTTTAAATTTTTAAAAAAATAATTACAATAATTTGCTAACACTTTTAAAACAGAATTTTTCAACCGTGTTGGAACAACCCATATTTTAATAAACTAAAAGCATTAATTCATTTCAAACGAATTCTTATTTTACTCTAATTTACAAGTACTATAAACCATAAGTTACAAGAATTAAAAATAATTTTCCGTATTTCAAATGTTTGAATTCTCAATATTACTTTTTATGCCATTTAATTTGCAAAAAAATCAATATGCTTCAAATTAATCAATCTGCACCGAATTTTACATTACATAGTTCCTCAAGAGATGTTAATGTTACATTAAGCGATTTAAAAGGTAAAAATGTTTTACTTTTATTTTTTCCTTTAGCTTTTACTGGTGTCTGTACAAAGGAATTGTGTAGTGTTCGTGATAATATTTCTTTTTATAATAATTTGAACGCAACAGTATTGGGCATTTCAGTTGATTCGCCTGCTACATTAAATAAATTTAAAGAAGAACAAAATATCAATTTTACCTTATTGAGTGATTTTAATAAAGAAGCTTCTACAGCATACCATTGTATTTATGATATTTTTTTTGGGTGGATGAAAGGTGTTAGCAAAAGAGCAGCATTTTTAATAAACACAGCAGGTATTATTCAATATGCAGAAGTGTTAGAAAATGCTGGTGAAATTCCAAATTTTGAATCTATAAAAAACACCTTAGAAAAGATTGGTTAAACTTAAATTTTGTAACTTTAGCAATAACTATTAATTTTATGCCGTTATAGTTTTGATTAATGAAGATTTTATACAAAATATTATTTTATACTTTTGCTTTTTGTTGTATTACTAACAGTAGTTATGCAACAAATGATAATTTATTTCCAGATAAAATAGCTAAGCTAGTACAGTGTTATCCAAACCCAGCAGTAGCAAGCATCAATTTTGAAATTCCTGTTCAAAACGAAAAATCTTATATTTTAACCATTTACAATTTTATTGGTAAAAAAGTAGATGAAGTAAGGTTGAATAATGGTAGAACCACCATTCAATTAGACAATTATTTTCGTGGATTATATATTTATCAAGTAAGAGATAAACAAGGTGAACTTATTGAAAGTGATAAGTTTCAAGTTATCAGATAGTTTATTTTTCTCCCCACTTAAATCCCTCATTATTTATTCCAGCTAAGTGCAAAACCCTGTCTGTAACTGTAGCAGCAAGTTCTTCGAATGTTTTAGGATTACTATAAAAAGATGGTGTTGCAGGACAAATGATTCCACCAGCCAATGTTATGGTTTCCATATTTTTTAAATGAATTAAATTATAAGGAGTTTCGCGTGGCATTAAAATCAATTTTCTTCTTTCTTTTAAAATAACATCTGCTGCACGAGTAATTAAATCATCACTTATTCCTCCTGCAATTCTTCCTACCATTCCCATACTGCATGGAGCAATTATCATAATATTATACATTGCTGAGCCAGAAGCAAAGGGTGCTGAAAAATCCTTTTTATCAAAAAAAGGAAGATCATAGTTTTCGTAATCCATATTACCCAATTCCATTTGCCAAACAAGCTTAGCATTATCACTCATTACTAAAGCCAGGCTACTCCACTCATCTTTTACTTGCAGCAAACTATCAATCAACACCTTTGCATAAATAGAACCACTTGCACCAGTAATTGCAATAACAATTTTATTAGCTTTTGAAGTCATTTCTTTATTTGATGCAAAGCTAACAAAAAAAGATGCCCATTTTTGATGAGCATCTTTTAATTATTTTCGAAATAGAAAGTTTATTTGCCAATAACCTCTCCTTCAATGGTAAGAATTGAGGGTTCTGGAATGTTTAAAAATTTAACCGTTACAGTTTTTGTAAATGGACCAGAATTAGCAGCATTAAAAGTAACTTTTAATGGAGAAGTTTTATTTTTTAAAATTGGCTTTTTAGAATATTCAGGAGTGGTACAACCACATTGTGCAGTTGCTTGCTCTATTATTAATGGCTTACTGCCATTGTTCTTTAACTGAAATGTATAAGTAACTGGTACATTTTGTTTTATCTTACCAAAACTATATTTTAATTTATTAAAACCAACTAATTCTGTGGTATTTACATTTTGAGAAAAACCAGTATAACCAATAATTATTAAGGCTATAAAAACAAAAATTCTTTTCATATGCTTACAATATTCAATATTATTTGCCAGATGGTTTTAATTTATTTACAGCTTCGTTAGCAGGAGCAGATTCTGCTGGTACTGCAAAAGTCTCTCCTTTAAAAGTTACCATTTTAGTTAAACTACCATTTAAAGTAACTGTTACAGATTTTGAAAAAGGTGCAGCACTACCAAGTGCACCACCATTGAAACCTAAAACAACTTTTACAGTTTCACCTGGTGCAAATTTTTTCTTTTGTTCATACTCTGGGGTTGTGCAACCACAACCTGGTTGAACTAAAGTTAGCTCTGCTGTATCGTTACTAATGTTCTTAATAAATAAATCGTATTTAGCGGCTTTTCCAGCAGGTATTTTGCCAAAGTCGAATGCTTCGTTTTTAAATTCAAATAATTTATTTACATCTGGAGGAGTAACTGGTTGTGTTGAAACAATAGCAACATCTTTAGTTTCAGATTTGCTACCTTCTGTTTGAGCAATAATGCTAATAGATGTAAAAAGAGCAAGAGTAAAGATTAAAGTTTTTTTCATTTTGTTTTTTTTAACGCTGTAAAATTAATTTGTTTTGCTTTGGTTTAATTTAAAATAATATTAAAGTTTAATTGTGCCATTCAAAAACAAATTTAATGCCACAAGTTTTTTATAAAGTTTATTAATTAAAAATATAGAACGGCTTTGAGCAAAGTTTTATTATTTTAGCGTGCTATTAATGCCATATACTTTTCCACAAACCCTGTTTTTAACATTTGTTAAGAGCTAATACTTATTTTTGATTTATGGAAGAACCAATTACAATTACATATAATAATGGTGTTTTGTCTTATGAAGCTTTTAAAAATCAAGTTTTACAAGATTATAAAATTGCTACAATAAGCAGAGAAACTAGCCTTTTAGGAAGAAAAGAAGTGCTTACTGGAAAAGCAAAGTTTGGCATTTTTGGTGATGGTAAAGAAGTAGCACAAATTGCTATGGCAAAATCTTTTCAAAGTGGAGATTATAGAAGCGGATATTACAGAGATCAAACTTTCATGTTTGCAAGTGGATTGGCAAGTGTTGAACAATTTTTTGCACAACTTTACGCTGACCCTGATGTAAGAAATGAACCTTTTAGTGCAGGAAGACAAATGGTAAGTCATTTTTCAACAAGAAATGTTGATGAAAATGGAAATTGGTTAGACCTAGCCAATAGAAAAAATGTTTCTGCAGATATAGCACCAACTGCTGGTCAAATGCCCAGAGCAGTAGGTTTAGCTTTAGCATCAAAATCTTTCAGAAATATTCAACAACTATGGAATCAGCATCACTTAAGTCATAATGGAAATGAAGTTTGTTTTTGTACAATAGGCGATGCTTCTACAAGTGAAGGTCATTTTTGGGAAAGCATTAATGCAGCAGGTGTAATGCAAATTCCTTTAGCTGTTTTTATTTGGGACGATGGTTATGGCATTTCTGTTCCAAATAAATATCAAACAACAAAAGGTTCTATTTCAAATACACTTCAAGGTTTTCAAAAAGAAAAAAATACTAACGGCATAAATATTTACAAAGTAAAAGGTTGGGATTATGCCGAAATGTGTGAAGTTTTTGAAACTGGAATTCAAAAAATGAGAGAATCTCATACTCCTGCAATATTTCATGTTGAAGAAATTACACAACCTCAAGGGCACAGTACAAGTGGTAGTCATGAAAGATATAAAACACCCGAAAGATTAGAATGGGAAAAAGAATGGGATTGTAATAAGAAGTTTAAAGAGTGGATTCTAGAAAATGCCATTGCTTCTAACGAAGAATTAGAAGCTATTGAAGAAGAATCCAAAAATTTTGTAAGAGATAGTAAGCAAGCTGCCTGGGAAAAATTTCAACAACCCATACTTGAACAAGTAAAAAAATCTGTTGAATTAATTGCTCATATAAATGTTGCAAATGTGGGCATGTATCATCAATTACAACAATTTGCATCTAACTTAAAAGAAATAAAAGAGCCCTTACGAAGAGATGTTATGCAAACTTTGAATGTAGTAATTGAGTTTGCAGGAACAACTACAAATGTTGATGATTTAAAAAATTATTACAATCAGTTGATTGCTGAGAATAAAGAATTGTTCAATTCACATTTATACAATCAAGGCAATAAAAGTGCATTAAAAGTTTCTGAAGTAAAACCTTGGATTTCTTTTGAATCACCTTCATTAAATGGTTACGAAGTATTGAATAAATATTTTGATGCTTTGTTTGCTAATAACCCATTAGTTGTTGCATTTGGTGAAGATTTAGGTTTTATTGGAGATGTAAATCAAGGATTTTCTGGACTACAAAAAAAATATGGTGAAGAAAGAATTTTTGATACTGGAATTAGAGAAACAACCATAGTAGGACAAGCAATTGGTATGGCTGTTCGAGGTTTAAGACCCATTGCAGAAATACAATATTTAGATTATTTATTATATGCATTGCAAACATTAAGTGATGATGTTGCAACATTACATTATAGAACTAAAGGCCAGCAAAGTTGCCCATTAATCATCAGAACAAGAGGTCATAGACTAGAAGGTATTTGGCATAGTGGTAGCCCAATGGGCATGATTATTAATTCACTTCGTGGAATGTATGTTTGTGTTCCTAGAAATATGGTACAGGCAGCAGGTATGTATAATACTTTACTACAAAGCAACGATCCAGGAATTGTAATTGAATGTTTAAATGGCTATAGATTAAAAGAAAAAATGCCAGCAAATATTTTAGAGTTTACAGTACCAATGGGTGTAACAGAAACTATTCGTCAAGGTACAGATATAACTATTGTTTCATATGGTTCTACTTTAAGAATAATTTCAGAAGCTGCAGAAAGATTAGAAATTCAAAAAATTAGTTGCGAAATTATTGATGTACAAACCTTATTACCTTTCGATTTAAAACATAGCATTGTTGCTTCTTTGAAAAAAACCAATAGAATTTTATTTGTTGACGAAGATGTACCTAGTGGTGCAGCAGCTTATATGTTTAATAAAGTAATGGAAGAACAAGGCGGATACAAGTGGTTCGATGCAGCTCCAAGAACATTAACAGCACAAGCTCATAGACCAGCTTATGGTAGTGATGGCGATTATTTTAGCAAACCAAATGTTGAAGATGTAATTAGAGTAGTGAATGAAATGATGGAGGAATAACAATTTTCAACTAATGAGGGTATGATAGACAAAAAATATAAGTACGATTTGCTATTATTTATTCTTTCAATAGTTTGTTGTGTGTTTTGGATTATTTCAAGAACTATTAATGTTTATCAATACAAAATTTTAGGAGCATTTTTTGAGTTGGCATTTCTGCCTATGTTAATTTTATTTTTTGTTCTCCCTATTCTTTTATTGATTCAAGTTTTTAAAACAAAAACCAGTTTAAAAACTTATTCTGTTGTTGCTTTATTAATTCAATTTATTACAATTCTTTTTTTAACTACAAGAGATTATTTCTAAAGATTTAATTTTTTAAAAAGAATTTCAGCCATTTTAAATGATGCCTCAAAACTATAACCAGAAATATGTGGAGTAATTATTACATTGTTTTGTTGTAACAAAAAATCTAATGCTTCTTTTTCTGTACTTGAATAAGAATGTAGTTTTTCATTTTCTAAAACATCCAAGCCAGCAGCTTTTATTCGTTTATTTTTTAATGCGTTAATTAAAGCATTTGTATCAACTACCTGGCCTCTACAGGTATTTAAAAAATAAATTTTCTTTCTGAAAGAATTAAAGAAAGAATCGTTGGCTAAATGTTTGGTCAACTTTGTTAAGGGAAGATGCATACTAACCACATCTGCCTTTTCAAAAATTTCTTGTAAAGAAGCTTCTTTTATATAATTATTTTCAAATTCTGATTTATTAATATCATTTGCTAAAACTTTTACGTTAAAAGATTGTAGCAAATTTGCAAAAGCACTTCCTGTATTACCAAAACCAATAATGCCAATTGTTTTACCAAAAAGTTCTTCTCCTCTATTTTCGTCTCTCAACCATTTTCCCTCTTTTATTTCATTGTTGCTTTTGCTAATATTATTCATCAAATTCAACAGTAATCCTAAACTATGTTCTGCAACTGCATTTCTATTTCCTTCAGGACTACTTACACATTTGATGTTTTTAGAATTGGCATATTCTACATCAATATGCTCCATACCACTACCTAATCTTCCAATCCATTGCAATTGCTTTGCTTGATCCATGAAATTTTTATCGATATTAATTCCTGTTGATACAATCAATCCAACTAAATCAGCTGAATGCTCAACCAATTCATTGTATGTTGTGTTGGGAAGATGTTTTACATCAAAACCTTTTTTTTGTAATTGTTCAATTAATATTGAATGACAATTTGTTGTTATGATTACGGTCTTACTCATTTCATTCTAAAAGTTAAAGCTGCAAAATCTTCAATGCTTAATTGTTCTGCACGTTTTGTAAAAATTTCTTCTTTTAATATTTCTGCATCAAACATACCCTTAACAGGATTTCTTAACATTTTTCTTCTTTGATTAAAAGCAGCTTTTACTAGAGCAATAAATTTCTTTTCGCTACTGAATTGCAATGCTTCTTTTTTTCGGGTTAATTTTATTACACCACTTACTACTTTTGGAGGAGGATTAAAAGCACTTGAAGGTACATCAAACAAATATTCTACTTGATAATATGCTTGAATTAATACACTAATAATGCCATAAGTTTTATTGCCATGCTTAGCTGCAACCCTTTCTGCTACTTCTTTTTGAAACATTCCTATTACATGAGGCACTTTTTCTCTCCATTCTAAGACTTTAAATAAAATTTGTGTTGAAATGTTATAAGGAAAATTACCCACAACAATAAATTCTTCTGCAAATGGTGGTTGGGTTTCTAGAAAATCTTGATGAATTATTTTATTTTGTAACTGTGGGAATTCCTTTTTAAGATATACTATTTTTTCATCATCTAATTCAACTGTTTTAAAATTGATATTTTGTATTTGTAACAAATATTTTGTTAATGCACCTGCACCTGCACCTACTTCAACAAGATTTGAATATTCTAATTGTTTTAATTCATCAACAATCTTAACACAAATACTTTCATCTTTCAAAAAATGCTGTCCCAAACTTTTCTTTAAAGTATATTCCATTAGTACAAAAGTATTGAGTAATATTTTAGAGAGATATAAAACCTAAAATTGTAACATGCTTATAACTTTAGCAAACTATTAGAAAATAAAAAAAGCTACATTACTGCAGCTTTTACTTTACGAATTTGCTTTTAATTTTTTAATAGCTTCTGTAAGTTTAGGCACCACTTCAAAAGCATCACCAACAATTCCATAATCAGCGGCTTTAAAGAAAGGTGCTTCAGGGTCTTTATTAATCACTACCATTACTTTACTTCTATTCACTCCTGCTAAATGTTGTATAGCTCCAGAAATACCAATTGCAATATATAAGTTAGGTGCAATTTGTACACCTGTTTGTCCTACGTGTTCATGATGTGGTCTCCAATGTGCATCACCAACTGGTCTGCTACAAGCAGTTGCTGCACCTAAAACTTTTGCTAAATCTAAAAGCATTCCCCAATTTTCTGGGCCTTTCATTCCTCTTCCACCACTTACTACAATGTCAGCTTCTGCTAATGAAACTTCACCACTAACTTTATTTACAGCAGTGATTTTAACTTTTGAAGGAGCAACTTCTATATTTATTGAAGTAACTTCTGCAACACCTTCTCCTACCAACACATTAAAACTATTTGGATTTAAAGAGATGACTTTAATTGAACTATTAACAGCAATATTTGCAAAAGCTTTACCACTAAATACTGATTTCTTTACAACAAAACCATTTGTTGTATCTGGTAAGGCAATAGCACCTGCTACTAATCCTGCTTTTAAACGAACTGCAACTCTTGCTGCAACTGCTTTTCCTGTTGGATTATGAGAGAAAACTACAATACTTGCATTAATTTGTGTTACAGCATCAGCAATTGCTTTTGCATAAACTTGTGTATCCATTTGATTGAACACTTCGTTATTGGCTTGATGTATTTTGCTTACACCATATTTACCCAAAGCAGATAAATCATCATTAACCGTACCTAATAATAAACCTTCAGCAGCAACACCTAATTGTTTTGCTATTTGAGCACCATAACTTAAAGCTTCAAATGAAGATTTTTTAATGTGGTTTTCTGTTTGATCTATAAATATTAAAACTGACATATTTTTATTTTGAAATTTAATAAATTGTTGATGCTTTAAAAAGCTTTTGCCTCTTCATGTAGTAATCTAACCAATTCATCTACATTATCAGCATCAACTAATTTTACACCAGCTTTTGCAGGTGGCAATTCATAACTTGATACAGATGTTAAAGGTTCTACATCAATTGGGTCAATTGCATGTAAAGGTTTTGAACGAGCAGCCATAATACCACGCATGTTTGGAATTCTTTGCTCAGCTAAACCTTTTTGGCAACTTACTATTATGGGCAAGTTCACTTCGCAAACTTCTTCACCACCTTCAATTTCTCTGGCAATTGTTGCTTTTTGATTTTCTACATCAAATTTTGTAGCCAAAGAAACATAAGGCATATCAAGCATTTCAGCAACCATTCCTCCAATTGATGAGCTGTTGTAATCAATAGTTTCTTTACCAGTAAAAATAATATCGTAACTATTTTTTTGAGCAATTTCTGCAATTTGAGCAGCTATAGTATAACTATCATTACTATCAACATTTATTCTATAAGCCTCATCGCCACCTAGTGCTAAAGCCTTACGAATAATAGGGTCGCAATCTGCTAAACCAACAGTAACTAAATGTATTATTGTTGAGGCATCTCTTTCTTTTATTTCAATAGCTCTAACTAATGAATACCACTCATCATAAGGATTAATAATCCATTGTACACCATTTTCATCAAACTTGGTATTGCCATCTTTGAAAGCAATTTTAGAAGTGGTGTCGGGTGATTTACTAATACAAACTAAGATTTTCATTAACAGTATTTTTTTATTTAGTTGTTTATGCAACTATGTGCAAAAGTATGGGTTTTTGAAATTTGGCAAAGGTTATTGAAAAAAAAATTATTAGCAGAGAATTTTTGTAAACTTTAAGTTATAAACAAGTGAAATAACCAATTAATTTTTTAATAACGCTACTACACCTTCTTTTTCAAGAATCATGTAACCTAATCTATCGTCACTAATACCATCTTTAAGTTGAAAGCTAAATTCCATTTCGTTATTTATAATTGCAGTTTCGAAATATTTAAACTGAATGTTATCAAAATGAGATAACTGCTCTCCTATTTCATATAAATGTGTTGAGAGTATATATAATCCATTTCGTCTTTTTTGTAAACCATCAATAACAGTAACACTGCATTTCATAGCATCATGAATATTAGTTCCTTTAAATAATTCATCAATTAAAATCAACCATTTTTTTTGATCGTTTACTTTTAAAATAGTACTCTTTATTCTTTGTACTTCATTATAAAAAAAGCTTTCGTTTTTTAAAACATTATCTACAATTTGAATATTACTGAGCAAACCATCAAAATAGGAAAGATGCAAAGAATTTGCAGGAACACTCATGCCCACATGAGCCAAATACACTGCAATTCCTGTAGCTTTTATAAAAGTGCTTTTACCAGCCATATTGGCTCCTGTTAAAAATAAAAAATTATTTGACAAATTCAAATCGAATTCATAACCCACAGGTTTTTCTAAAAGTGGATGGTATAATGCTTTGGCTTGTATGGTTGGATCATTAGATTCAATAAACCTTGGAAAATTGAAATTATATTTTTTAGTAGCTTTTGCCAAACTTAAATAAGCATCAATATTGCTATAAATTTCAATTAATTCTTGGCACTGATATTTAAAATCATTTTTAAAATAAGCGGCATATTGTAAAACCGATTGATCTGTTAAACTACTTTTATTTTCAAGAATAATTTTCTGAATAATTTCTTTATCGAATATTCTTGAAATTTTTGAAACCCAATTTGTTATTTTCTTACTGGTTGAATTTTGTAAAAGATTTTTATGTTCATTTAATCCTTTAATAAAATCTATAAAATGTTCAACAGAATATTTAGTAAGAAAAAAATCTGGCTTCGAAAAATATTTATAGATAATAGTATTTATTTTTTTTGGAGGATTTGGATAAGCATCTAAAGCGGTTAAATAAAATTTTTCCATCACCATCAATGTTCCATTGGTAATAATTTTTGGAATTTGATGATGAATAGAAATTAAATATTGAATGGTATTTTGAGTATCTACAATTGAATCAATATTTTCTAATGGCGTGGTAATAATTTGCCTTAAAATATCTTTTCCTTCATTTGTTTGAGTAAAGTTTAATTGATGAAAGATAGAATGTTCTTCTTCTCTACTTAAAATAGCTAAATCGTATAAAGTGGTTTTGTCTATTTGCATAAATGCAGTAGTTAGGGCTTATATTCTATCAAATTGCAATCGTTTACCTTGTATAGATTCATTAAACTGATTTTTTCCATAAACTAAATTCCCATTTACAAAAGTGGCTTCAATAGTTGCAGGTACTGTAAAATTTTCAAATGGGCTCCAACCACATTTATATAAAATATTTTCTTTAGTTATGGTATATGGTTTATTTAAATCAACCATAACCAAATCTGCAAAATAGCCTTCTCTTATATAACCTCTCTCTTTAATTTGAAAACAATCTGCAACTGCATGACTCATTTTTTCAACAACACGTTCCAAACTAATTTTTCCCTCTTTAACATGATGCAACATGATTTGTAAAGTATGCTGAACCAATGGCAATCCTGCATAAGCAGCAAAATAATCATCTGCATTTTTTTCTTCCCAAGTATGTGGTGCATGGTCAGATGCAATAATATCTATCTTATCATCTAACAAAGCTTGCCATATTGCATTTTGACAAGACTCATCTTTTATGGCTGGATTACATTTAATTTGATAGCCTAATCTTTTATAATCATTACTATTAAAATGTAAATAATGAACACAAACTTCACTTGTTATTCTTTTATCTTTTAAAGGCAACATATTGCCAAACAATTGAATTTCTTTAGCAGTAGTAATATGTAAAATATGTAATCGGGTGTTAAATTTGTTTGCAAACTGAATAGCTTTCAAAGACGATTCAAAACAAACTTCTTCATTTCGTATCAAAGCATGATCTGCAGCTGTAAACTTAGTTTTAGTAAGTTTTAATTTTTCAATATTGGCTTTTATAATCGCTTCTTCCTCGCAATGAGTTGCAATTAAGATTTCGCTATTTTCAAAAATTTTTTCTAACAACACAGGGTTATCTACCAATAAATTACCTGTTGATGAACCCATAAATATTTTAATACCACAAACATCTTTTTTCTTATCATTTGTCTTCATTAATTCATCGTAATTTTCGTTTCCAGTTCCCATAAAAAATGAATAATTAGCCAATGAAGTTTGAGCTGCTATTTGATATTTGTCTTCTAAAAGTTCATGAGTGAAAACAGGCGGATTAGTATTAGGCATTTCCATAAAACTGGTTAC
>JANPAT010000158.1:0-3257 GCA_031430075.1 Chitinophagaceae bacterium
CCAAAATTTAAAAATTGGGATGCAGATCGCATTGCATCAATCGATATGATTATTTTGCAAATGGGTTTATCTGAGTTATTATTTTTCGAAACCATTCCAACTAAAGTTACTATTAACGAATATATTGATATTGCAAAAGAATATAGTACGGTGCAAAGTGGTCAATTTGTAAACGGTATTTTAGATAATTTACACAAAGAATTATTAGCACTAGGAAAGATTAATAAAGTAGACTATAAAAAAGTAAAAAGATAATTTATAAAGATGAAAAAAATTATTTACTTATTCATTGTCACTATCATTTTTTGTTTTTGCAATAACGAAGCAAAAAATAAAAAAATAAAGAATAATACTGAAGTTGATACTGCAAACTTCACCACAATAAAATGGATTGATACCACTTTTAATTTCGATAGCATTAAGCAAGGCGACAAAAAATCGTTTACTTATAAATTTATCAATACAGGCAATAAACCTTTAGTGTTATCTGAAGTTAGACCAGGTTGTGGTTGCACAGTTGCCGATTATAGTAAATCAGCTATTTTGCCAAATAAAGAAGGTTGGGTTACTGCAAATTTTGATAGTAAAAAATTTTGCGATCAGGTTAATAAATCAATTTTAGTAATATCAAACACCAGTAATGAAAAAGAACGAGTACTTAAGTTTTCTGGTTTTATTACCCACTGCGAAAGCAACGATAAACTTGTAATACCACACGAACCAAAATAAATTTTCACAATAATAAATATCAAATATGACAGTTCTATTTTACTTGTTACAAGCACCAAGTCAGCAATCTCCTTATTTTTCTTTTTTAATGATTGGAGGCATGATTTTAGTTTTTTGGTTATTCATGATTCGCCCTCAAGCTAAAAAAGCTAAAGAACAAAAATCATTTATTGAAAATTTAAAGAAAGGCGATAAAGTGGTTACCATTGCTGGTATTCATGCTTCAATTTATAAAATTAATGAAGATGGCACTTTACAAATTGAAGTAAATCCTGGAAGTTATTTAAAGATTGAAAAATCTGCAATTAGTCAGGAATGGAGTATTGCAGCTAACAAAGCTTCAGCTTAATTCTTTCAAGAATAAAATTTTAAATCCTAAATGCTTATTGTATTTAGGATTTTTTATGCTTTAATTTTGATAAAATGCTTTTATGTTTAAAGTAGGATTAACAGGGGGTATAGGTTCTGGTAAAACAACTGTTGCCAAAATATTTATGTTATTAGGCATTCCTGTTTTTGATGCAGATAGCCATGCAAAACAAATTATGAATACAAATGATGCTATAAAAAAAGAACTGATGGCAGCTTTTGGAAAAGATATTTATTCAAATGAAATTTTAGATAGAAAAAAATTAGCCAATATAGTTTTTAAAGATGAAAAAAAATTAGGCTTACTCAATAGTATTGTTCATCCTCATACCATAAAAGCTAGTGAAGACTGGGCAAAACAGCAACATTCAAATTATGTAATTAAAGAAGCAGCCTTATTATTTGAATCAGGAAGTAATAAAGAATTAGATTGTATTATAGGTGTTCTTTCACCAAAAAAAATAAGAATAGAAAGAGTTATAGCAAGAGATAACTCATCAAAAAAAGAAGTTGAATTGAGAATTGATAAACAACAAGACGAAGAAATTACCAAAAAACTTTGTGATTACCTCATTATAAATGACGATGAACATTTAGTAATTCCTCAAGTGTTAGCATTGCATGAAATATTATTGAATAATTCAAAATTATAATATCGATTTTCCACTCAAAGCATTGCTTACTGCAGCATCCATAGCTCTTTCGGCAAATGGACGAGAAATTTCATTCAGTTCCTCAATTTTTATTTGAATTAAATTTTTATCATTCATAGTTAATGACAATTGTAATGCTTGTAAAGCATTTGCTGTAGCAAGAATTTCATCTTTCGATAATATGCTTAAATTTTTTTGAATAAATTTTTCTGTAACACTTATTATTTGCTCACCTTCTGTTTTAGCTTCAATTAATGCTCTGGTTTCAATATCATCTTTAGCATGTGTAATACTTTCTAACAGCATTTTTTCAACAGCTGTATCAGTTAAGCCATACTGAGGTTTTACTTCAACACTTTGTTCAACACCACTTCTTAATTCTTTTGCTGACACAGTTAAAATTCCATCAGCATTAATTAAAAAACTCACTTCAACTTTTGGTAAGCCAGCCGGCATTCCTGGTATTCCTGTAAAATTAAATTCAGCTAGCTTTCTATTGTCTTTTACTAAATCTCGTTCACCTTGAAATACTGATATTCTCATACTACTTTGTCCATCTTTTTGAGTGGTATATTGTCGAGAAACTTTGTTTGGAATTTTTGAATTTCTAGGAATCAACACATCCATCAATCCACCCATAGTTTCTAATCCTAAACTTGAAGGAGTTACATCTAATAATAAAAATTCTTTGTTATTTCCTGCTAAAATATCTGCTTGAATTGCTGCACCTAAAGCAACTACTTCATCAGGATTAATTGTATCGTTAATTTCTGTTTTAAAAAAATCTTTCACAGCTTTTTTTACTGCAGGAACTCTGGTGCTTCCTCCAACTAAAACAACTGTTTCAATTTCATTGAAATCTAACTCAACATCCTTCATTGCTTTTGTACAACACTCAATTGTTTTTTGAATAAAGGGCTGTATGAGTTCGTTGAAAGTGGTTTGGTTGATAAACAGTTGATGATTATTTATGATAAATTTAAATTCATCATGTTCACTTAAATATTTTTTTGCTGCTTCTGCTTGTAATCTTAAAGTTTGAGCAAAAGATTTATCTGATTGATAAATTTCTTGTAAATTAATATTTTCATTCAACCAATAATCAACTATGGCTTTATCAAAATCATCTCCCCCTAAATAAGTATCTCCATTTGTACTAAGAACTTCAAAAATTCCGTTGGTAATTTTTAAAATAGAAATGTCGAAAGTGCCTCCACCTAAATCATAAACTGCAATTGTTTTTTCATTTGATGTATCTATACCCAAACCATAAGATAGACTTGCTGCTGTAGGTTCGTTGATAATTCTTAAAACATCCAATCCTGCAAGTTTGCCTGCATCTCTAGTTGCTTGTCTTTGTGCATCATTAAAATAAGCTGGAACGGTAATTACAGCTTTGGTTACTGGAGTTTTTAAAATATGTTCAGCTCTGTTTTTTAATTCTTTTAGAATAAAAGAAGATAAATCAATAGGAGAGTAGAACTTATTATTTACTTGAACTTTTAC
>JANPAT010000159.1:0-1582 GCA_031430075.1 Chitinophagaceae bacterium
CTGTATGTACCAATGAATAGTTGACTATCAGAAATAATCTGATAATAATTTCTATCGCTACCACTTTGTGGAATTTTTAAAATACTATCGGGTTCTTTCCCTTTAAATGCTATAAAAAGTTCAGTTAAAACAGAAATATGATTTTGCAACATTGAACGAAAATAAACAAGATGCTTGAATAAGTGAGTTGGTTTTTGAGATTAGTAAGAACAGAAAATTAAATTTAAAAATCCTTTATACATGCAAAAGCAATTTGCCTTAATTTCACAGCCTGAATTAATATGAACAAAAGTTTGAGCTATCAGGCTTTAAAAAACTAAAAAATATATGGCAGAAGTGATTTTAATGCCCCGATTAAGCGATACCATGACTGAAGGTGTTATTGCAGAGTGGCATAAAAATGTTGGCGATTCCGTTAAAAAAGGCGATGTTTTAGCTGATGTTGAAACTGATAAAGCAACAATGGAATTAGAGAGTTATAAAGATGGAACCTTACTACATATTGGCACTATTAAAGGTGGCAAACTTCAAGTAAATGATTTATTAGCCATTATTGGTAGTAAGGGAGAAGATATTACAGCATTGCTTAAACCTAATGGTGCAACTAAAATTATTGAACAAAAAACTACTTCGCCCGAAACTCCTTCTACACCTATAATTGAAAAATCTTTAGATATTTCTAAAATGGAAGAAGTGGTATTAATGCCAAGATTAAGTGATACAATGACTGAAGGTGTTATTGCAAGTTGGATTAAATCTGTTGGAGATACTGTAAAAAAAGGCGATGTTTTAGCTGAAATAGAAACCGATAAAGCTACCATGGAACTAGAAAGTTATAAAGATGGTGTATTACTTTATCAAGGTGCTAAAGCTGGAGAAAAAATACAAGTAAACGATTTGCTTTGCATTATTGGCAAAGCAGATTTAGATATTGCACCAATAATTGCTGCATCTAAAAATTTGGGTGCAAGAACCTCAAATGCAACTACTGCAATTCAAACTGAGATTGAATCAACTACAAACAAAGAAACTTCACCATCATCTTCAACTGCTCCTACAGAAGTTGTAAATGAAGGAAGAATATTTGCATCTCCATTAGCTAAGAAATTAGCTGAAGAAAAAGGCATTGATCTAAAATTTGTAAAAGGTAGTGGCGATAATGGTAGAATTGTTAAATCTGATATTGATAATTATGATAGTCAGTTAGTGAGTAAGTCAGAAGAGTTGGTAAGTCAATCAACAAATCAACAAATCAACAAATTAACAACCACACATATTGATGTTCCTGTAAGTCAAATGAGAAAAACAATTGCAAAACGTTTAAGTGAAAGCCTATTTACTGCACCTCATTTTTATTTAACAATAAGTGTAGATATGGATGAAGCAGTAAATGCAAGAAAAAAATTAAATGAAGATGGCACACTAAAAATAAGTTTTAATGATATGGTGATTAAGGCAACTGCTATGGCTTTAAGAATGCACCCTAAAGTAAATAGTAGTTGGTTGGGTGATGTAATCAGGTTTAATAATAACATCAATATTGGTGTAGCTGTTGCTGTTGAAGAAGGGTTATTAGTGCCAG
>JANPAT010000160.1:0-1618 GCA_031430075.1 Chitinophagaceae bacterium
TGTTTTAACTGCCTATTATGAATTGAAAAATGCATTTATTAAAGAAGATATTAATGTTATTAATAATATATCTACCAGCTTAATTGCAAAAGCTTCTGCATTAAAAATAAATGAACTTAAAGCAGATTCCTTAATTGTAAATACTGCAAAACTGTATACTCAAAATTTACAAGATGAATTGAGTGGTTTGGTAAAAGAAGCAGATTTAGAAAATAAAAGAAAATCTTTTCAAATAGTTACTAATGATATGTATGATTTAATTAGAACTGTAAAATATGATAGAGCAAAAGTTTATTTACAACACTGCCCAATGGCCTTTAAAAATAAAGGAGCAGATTGGTTAAGCAATTCTGCAGAAATAGAAAATCCCTACTTGCCTAAAATGATGCTTGATTGTGGTGTAATAAAAGATTCTGTTGATTTTATTAAATAATTTAAAATTCTTTTTTAGGAATTTTCTAACCTGATAATGAATAAAGATTTTACATTAATTAGCTGGGCTAAGAATGCAGTTTTATATGAAGTAAATATTAGACAGTTTACCCCAGATGGTACATTTTATGCTTTTCAAAAACATTTACCAAGAATTAAGAAAATGGGTGTTGATATTTTATGGTTGATGCCTATTACCCCGATTAGTTCAATAAAACGACAAGGTAGTTTAGGTAGTTATTATGCTTGTAGTTCTTATACAAAAATTAATGAAGAGTTTGGTAATCTTGATGATTTTAAATTATTAGTGAAAGAAGCTCATCAACTAGGTTTAAAAGTTATCATAGATTGGGTTGCAAACCATACAGGCTGTGATCATGAATGGACAAAAAACCATCCTGATTTTTATCAACAAGATGCTGAAGGAAATTTTACTGAACGCAATGGTTGGAAAGATGTGGTTGATTTAAATTTTGAGAATAGTGAAATGCAAAAAGCATTAATTGAGGCCATGCAATTTTGGGTCAAAGAATGTGATATTGATGGTTTTAGATGTGATATGGCACATTTAGTTACTTTAAATTTTTGGAAAGATGCAAGAACAAAATGTGATGCTTTAAAAATGTTATTTTGGTTGGCAGAATGTGACGATGAAAAATACTTAGAAGTATTTGATGTAAACTATGCTTGGTCGTGGATGCATCTTACAGAAAAATTGATTAAGCATGAAATAAAAATGAATGATTTAATTTCAAATCTTACACTTTATTTATCTTATCCAAAAGAAAAATTAAAACTATTTTTCACTTCAAACCATGATGAAAATAGTTGGAATGGAACCGAATTCGAAAAATATGGTGTTAGTGCAAAAGCCTTTGCAGTATTAGCTTTTACTTACTTGGGAAAGCCATTAATTTATTCGGGACAAGAAATTCCAAATCAAAAGCGATTAGCATTTTTTGAAAAAGATAATCTTGATTGGAATAATGGTATCAAGCTGGAAAATTTCTATTCAAAACTTAGTAGTATACATAAAATTATTTTAAATGAAGAAGCAAATTTTGAATTTTTACCTTCAAATCAAAATCAATCTATATTAGCTTTTATAAAACAATCAAAATCCGAATTATTGCTGATCATTTTAAATTTGACAAAATTGGATAAAGTTCAGTTTCAAATAAATCAT
>JANPAT010000161.1:0-6942 GCA_031430075.1 Chitinophagaceae bacterium
GAAATATATTTTCTGCTATTTTCGTTTCAATCATATTAATGCTTAATGTTTCTGGTCATGTCTCGCATTGGCCTAATGTTAAAGGATTGAATATAGAAAGTAAACAAAACAGTATTGCATTTAGAAATTTGCGTGGTGGAAACTGTATCAATGAATTTACTGCTTTAATGCCAGTAGTAAATGAAATTGGAATCAATAACTTTCTTGCAGAAGATGTTGTTGGAATTTTTGGAAAACCAGACCTCACGAGTAATGACGATACCAGGTTTGTGTATAATTTATTTCCTAACAGAAATTGTCAAGGGGTTATAGATTTTAGTCAGGGTAAAGTAGTATCCTGTGTAATTACAGATTGCAAATAAATTTTTTAAAAAAATAATACAAAGAGGCTGTTCTAAAAGGACAGCCTCTTTTTTTTGGGAAAATGTGAAAACTTCTCATCTAAAGCAAAGTTTTCAACAATCTACAAGCTATTCATCAATCATAATTAATAAAATTATCTTTATTTGCCGAGTTTAATTATAATGTAATGTTCGAATTTCATGCAGATCGAAAAAGATATTTTGTTATACAAGTACAAAATGCTGTTGAATATGTTTTGCCATTTATTGCTAAGGTTAAAACTGTACAAAAAGGAATGCGTGTTTTAGAAATTGGTTGTGGCGAAGCAGGTGTGCTTAAACCTTTTTTAGAATTGGGTTGCGATGCAGTTGGGGTTGAGTTTGATGTGATTCGTTTTGGAATACCAAAAGAATTATTATGGAATTATATTTCAAATGGACAATTGAAGTTAATTGGAAAAGATATTTTTAAAGTTGATATTGATGATGAATTAGGCGGAAAATTTGATATTATTATTCTTAAAGATGTAATTGAACATATACATGATCAACCAAAACTCATCACAGACCTCAAACAATTTCTTAAACCTGAAGGATGTATTTTCTTTGGATTTCCTCCATGGCAAATGCCTTTCGGTGGTCATCAGCAACTAAATAAAAATAAATTTTTAGGGGCTTTACCTTATTATCATTTATTACCACAAAATATATATAAATGGATGATTAAATTGGGCAATGGACCAGTTGAAGAACTTATGGAAATTCGTAAAACCAAAATTTCTATTGAAAATTTCGAAAAAATTTCGACCGAATGTGGTTATGAAATCATCAACAAAAAACATTATTTAATTAATCCTATTTATCAATTCAAGTTTGGACTACAAGCAAGAACTCAATTATCATTTATTTCAAAAATTCCTTGGTTCAGAAATTTTGTAACAACTTGTGCATATTATTTAATTCAACCTAAACAACAATAATGATTCATATTGTATTTGAAAAAGCAAGTGTAGATGTATTACAAAAAACTATTGAACTTGATGAGAGTTTATCGGGTGAAATAATTGAAATTAAAGACGACTTTTCTGTTGGCCCTATAGAAAATATTTATGAGGTTGAAGGATATCAGCAAAGGAGAGATTGGTGGAAAAATGTAATTGCAAACTCAATTTATGAAAGTCAATTAGATATTGTAGATGATAAACTTACAGTACATCAACTCATCAATATACTCAATGAAAATAAAGATGAAATAGTATGGATTTGGGTAGCACAAAATACTCATGATGTATGTGGATATTATTGGTTAATGAGTCAGCTTAAAAATTTTCAAGGTAGGGTAGAAGTATTATTTTTAAACAACTTGCCTTTCATAAACGAAAAAGGATTAATATTCTATCCCGAATATTTATATGAAATACAGCCTAAAGAATTTCTTAAAGCAAAAAAATTAGCTAGAACAATAACTCTAAGTGAATTTGAAATCGACCCAGATGAATGGAAAAAGCATTGTGATGAAAATACATTAGTTAGAATTTTAGAAGGAGGCAAAAAAATTGCTAGTAAAGAAGCTGATTATTTTGATCAGCAAATATCAGAAATCATTACAGCAGAGTTTCAAAAATTACAAAAAATAATTCAACAAATTCTCACTAAATCTAAACTAAATATTAGTGATGCTTTTATTGTTTTTAGATTAAAAGAAATGGTTGAACAAAATTTAATAACTGTTCAAGGAAATTGGGAAAAAGGTTGGAAAGAAATTGAAATTAAATTAACAGTATCAATTTAAAATTTCGAGAAAGTAGAAATAAAATATGGAAGATTATACAGACGATAACACATCGAACCACATAGGTGTTAAAGACCAATATAAAACTTGGTTTTTAGATTATGCCTCTTATGTAATTCTTGAACGAGCTGTGCCGACAATTGAGGATGGTTTAAAGCCAGTGCAAAGAAGAATTTTACATGCCATGAAAGAAATGGATGATGGGCGTTTTAATAAAGTAGCTAATATTATTGGTCAATCTATGCAATATCATCCACATGGAGATGCAAGTATTGGCGATGCTTTGGTGAATATGGGTCAAAAAGATTTGCTTATAGATACTCAAGGAAATTGGGGCGATATTAGAACAGGTGATGATGCTGCTGCACCACGTTATATAGAAGCTCGTTTAAGCAAATTTGCTAATGATGTTGCCTTCAATAATAAAACAACAAACTGGCAATTGAGTTATGATGGAAGAAAAAATGAGCCTGTTACTTTGCCCATGAAATTTCCTATGCTATTGGCTCAAGGTGCTGAGGGTATTGCAGTGGGTCTTTCAACAAAAATTCTTCCTCATAATTTTTTTGAAATCATTGATGCTTCAATAAAATATTTAAAAGGAAAAAAATTTGAATTGTTTCCAGATTTTCAAACTGGTGGAATGATTGATGTAACGAATTACAATGATGGGCATAGAGGCGGTAAAGTAAAAGTTCGTTGCTTGATTGAAGAGTTCGATAAAAAAAGTTTAGTAATTCGTGATGTGCCTTTTGGAGTAACAGTTACACAACTTTGTGAAAGCATTACTAAAGCCAATGATTCTGGTAAAATAAAAATAAAAAAAGTAACAGAATTTACTGGTAAAAATGTTGAAGTTTTAATTGAATTGGCTGCAGGAATTTCTCCAGATATTACTATTGATGCCTTATACGCATTTACTGATTGTGAAGTCAGCATTTCCCCAAATGCTTGTATTATTGAAGGCCAAACTCCAAATTTTGCATCTGTAACTCATCTATTAAAAACATCAGTTGATAATTCAAAAGATTTATTAAAACTTGAATTAGAAATTAAGTTAAAAGAACTTGAAGAAAAATGGCATTATACTTCCTTAGAAAAAATCTTTTTCGAAGAAAAAATATATAAGGAATTAGAAAAGAAACACGAAACTTGGGAGAAGGTTATAATAGCTATTGACAAAGGGTTTGAGTTATTTAAAAGTAAATTGAAACGAGAAATTACACGAGAAGATATTTTAAAACTTACCGAAAAACCAGTTCGTAGAATTTATAAGTTAGATATTGATGAATTGAATGATCAAATTCAAAATATTGAATCTGATATTAAACAGGTAAAATACGATTTAGATCACATTGTTGAATATACTATTAGCTATTATGATACTTTGTTAAAAAAATATGGTAAAGGCAGAGAACGAAAAACAGAAATAAAACTTTTCGATACAATAAAAATTCAACAAGTTGCTATTGCAAATACAAAACTTTACGTAAATAGGGATGAGGGTTTTGTTGGTACTTCATTAAAGAAAGATGAATTTTTATTTGATTGTAGCGATATAGATGATATCATAATTTTCACCAAACGTGGTATTATGAAAGTGGTGAAAGTAGGCGATAAGTCGTTTATTGGTAAAGACATTATTCATGCTGCAATTTTCGATAAAAATGATGATAGAACAACATACAATATGATTTATGTTGATGGGAAATCTGCAGTAAGTTATGCAAAACGATTTAATGTAACCAGCACTACCCGAGAAAAAGAATATGATTTAACCAAAGGCAGCGATAAAAGTAAAGTACATTATTTCTCATCAAATTCAAATGGAGAAACAGAAGTGCTGAAAATTATTTTGAGTCCTAATTGCTCTGCAAGAAATAAAGAACTTGAATATTATTTCGAAGAGTTAGAAATAAAAGGAAGGAGCTCCCAAGGAAATATTGTAACTAAATATCCTATTAAAACAGTAAAATATAAAGAAGCAGGAAGAAGTACATTAGCAAGTAGAAAAATTTGGTTTGATGAACAATTTGGAAGATTAAATGTTGATGAAAAAGGTAGGCTTTTAGGTGCTTTTGAAGGAGATGATAAAATACTAGTTGTATATAAAGATGGTAATTATGAAATCACTGATACAGAATTAACCCAAAGATTTGATGTTGATAATATTAAATTGATTGAGCGTTTTGATGCAGAAAAAATCGTAACTATTGTGTATCATGATATGGATAAACTTCAGTTTACAGTAAAACGTTTTAAAATTGAAACATCAACATTAAAAACAAAATATTCTTGCATTAAAGAAGGCAAGGGCAATTTTATTGTTGCAGTATCAACATTAGCTGAGCCCATTTTAGCAGTTCAACAAGGTAAAGGGGCACAAGTAAGAAATGGCAAATTAAAAATTGCTAAAATTGTTGATATTATGGGCTGGAAAGCTATTGGAGCAAAGCTTTTAGACTATAATAAAACTGTAATAATGCATTGGGAAGAAAAACAAAAAGATGAAAATGCACAGCCAAAACTATTTGAATAATATTTAACGTTTAACATATATTTTGTAATAATATCTACCGTTTATAGTTTATCATGGGAAACTGATTATTGTAGACCACTACATTTGTAACATCAAATCTTATTTATGGGAACATTTTTATTTATCATAGGCATTATTGGTTGGCATATTGGCATGTATGGTATGTTTAAAAAAGCTGGTATTGAAGCTTGGAAAGCTTTTGTACCTTTTTATAATACTTGGTTAATTGTTGAAAAATGTTCAATTAAAAAATATTGGTTTTGGTTACAACTTATTCCTATTGCTGGTCAGTTTATCACTATTTGGATTACGATTATTTTCACCATGCATTTTAATCGTAGTAACATTATTCACCATACGTTTGCTGCTCTTTTACCATTCATTTATTTTCCATATTTAGGATTTTCAGAAAATGAAAAATTTGTAGGAAAAGTTGCATTCGATAATTATAAAAAACCTGCTTCACGAGAGTGGATTGATGCTGCAATTTTTGCTATTGTTGCTGCAACCATTATAAGAACTTTTGTTTTTGAGCCTTATGTAATTCCTACAGGCAGTATGGAAAAAACCATGCAGGTGAATGATTTTTTATTTGTAAATAAAATGAGCTATGGACAAAGAATTCCTAAAACACCTTTAAGTTTTCCTTTTGTTCATAATCTTTTACCCATGTCGCAAAAAGCATCTTATTTAAAATGGATTCAACTCGATTATAATAGATTACCTGGTTTTAATACAGTAGAAAGAAATGATGTAGTAGTGTTTAATTTCCCTGAAGGAGATACTGTAATTAATTTAGCAGATTATGGTTCTGCTCGTCCTTATTATTCTGCATTGAGAACCTTGTCATTCCTCAATCCTGATGATATTTCAATTGCAAAAAATGGTTCTGTTCGAGGAATTAATGAAGTAAGATATCCCGATGAAGCTACTTTAAAAAATGTTTTAAGTGAAAACAACTTGTTATTGGTTCATCCATACGATAAAGCTGATAATTATATTAAACGTTGTGTTGCTATAGCAGGCGATAAATTACAAATTATAAATGGTATGTTGTACATTAATGATGTAAAAGCAGTTTTACCCGAAAACTCTCAAGTAACTTATCATGTAACATCAGAAAAGAAAAGATTTGATTTAAATGAATGGGAAAAAGAACTTGGTATAAATATCAGAAATGATCAAGGGTATAACGAATTGCGAAGTGAAATTGAAGATCAATTACTCAACTCTGGTTCGGCATCAATTGCATTAACCAAATCGGATAGTGAAAAAATTTCAAAAATTGCAGGAATAATTTCTATTAAACAAGAATTTGATTCGTTCATGCCTTTTTTAGCACAACATATTTTCTTTCCTTTCGATTCAACAAATTTTCATAATAGTTTAGATAATTTTGGACCAATTACAATTCCTAAAAAAGGGGTTACAGCAACAATCAATAAGTCTAACATTAATTTATATAAACGAATTATTGAAAATTATGAATCACATACATTAGATATTAAACCTGATGGTTCAATTGTTGTAGACGGGAAATCAGCAACATCTTACACATTTAAATATGATTATTATTGGATGATGGGTGATAATAGACATAATAGTCAGGATAGCAGGTTTTGGGGCTTTGTTCCCGAAACTCATATTGTTGGTAAAGCAACATTGATATGGTTTAGCTGGGATGGTGGACCAAGATGGAACAGAATATTCAAGAAAATTAAATAAGCTGTTGTTTAAATAAATAATTTTCAATACTACTAAATTTAGCTTCAACTTTTAAATCGGTTACTAATTTATAAAGATTATCTAAAAGCCTTGTTCCACAAGGCTTTTTTACATAATTTGGCAAGTTATAATTGCCAATATTTGTAAACTCCCATGGATGGAAATAAAGTGATAAATATCCATATTTATGAAGTGTTTGTAACGCCCATTTTTTATATAAAAAATACGGAAAGTTTTTAAATGTCAACCAAAATAATGGGATTCTAAAATTTGGAGTTACTGCAGTTGGAACTCTAATTATACCCTCTTGCATATAAATAGTTTTTGATACTTTAAGATTATTATACCTCCCTGGAATATATGTTGGATTAATTGATGAATCATATAAATATCCAGCCTTTTTAACATCACTCATCTCAACTTTTCTTAATCTTGGCATTCTTAATCCAGTTACTTTTTTATTAATAATACTTTCTAATTTTTCTTTTGAAAGCAATAAATCTTTATTAGAAAAAATTGAATGATAATAACAATGAGATGCTATT
>JANPAT010000162.1:0-1570 GCA_031430075.1 Chitinophagaceae bacterium
TTGCACAAGCGTTTGGGTAAAATTATGTGGGATAAATGTGGCATGGCAAGAAATGCTGAGGGATTAAAACAAGCCATTCAAGAAATTCAGGCTTTGAAAAAAGAATTTTGGAGTGATGTGAGAATTCCAGGTGAAGTTGAAGAATTTAACCCCGAATTAGATAAAGCTGGTCGAGTAGCTGATTTTATTGAGCTAGGCGAGTTAATGTGTAAAGATGCATTAGATAGAGAAGAAAGTTGTGGAGGACATTTTAGAGAAGAATTTCAAACTGAAGAAGGTGAAGCTTTAAGAGATGATGAAAAATTCATGTATGTAGCAAATTGGGAAATGAAAGGTGAGCATGAATGGGAATTACACAAAGAGTATTTAAACTACGAAGTGATTAAACCAAGTCAAAGAAATTATAAATAAAAAGATTATGGAGCACTGTACAATGAATCTTAACTTAAAAGTTTGGCGTCAGAAAAATTACAAAACAAATGGTGAATTTAAACTTTACAGAGTAGAAAACATTTCAAGTGAAATGAGTTTTCTTGAAATGTTTGATGTGCTTAACGAACAACTCATTACCACAGGCGACGATCCTGTTGCTTTTGATCACGATTGCAGAGAAGGTATTTGTGGAATGTGTAGTATGTATATTAATGGAAAACCTCATGGACCTTGGCAAGCAAACACTACTTGTCAGTTACATATGAGAGCTTTTAAAGATGGTGACACCATTGTTGTAGAACCTTGGAGAGCAAACTCTTTCCCTGTTATTAAAGATTTAGTTGTTGATAGATCAGCATTTGATAGAATAATACAAGCAGGTGGTTATATAAGTGTAAATACTGGTAACGCTGTTGATGGAAATTCATTGCCAATAAATAAACACAAAGCAGATGCTTCTTTTGCTGCAGCTATGTGTATTGGTTGTGGTGCTTGTGTTGCTGCTTGTAAAAATAGTAGTGCCATGTTATTTTTAAGTGCTAAAGTCTCTCATTTGGCTTTGTTGCCTCAAGGTGAGCCTGAACGCCATTCTCGTGTTATTAATATGATTTCTCAAATGGATAAAGAAGGATTTGGTTCTTGTACCAACACTGGTGCTTGTGAGGCTACTTGCCCAAAAGAAATTTCATTAAGCAATATTGCACGATTAAATAATGAATATTTAGTGGCTAGTTTAGTTTCAGATAACTAAATTAATTAAAAATAATATCGATTAAAAGTTCAGCATTCTTTTGATTGTTGAACTTTTTAGTTAGAGCAAGTTTTCGTTGTTCAATCATTTCAGTATTAAAATTTTTATCAACTAAATTTTCAATTGCAGTAATAAATTCCTTTGGAGTATTTGCAATGCTACACAATTCATTTAACCCACTACCAGAAATAGTATCATTATTTGCAATACAAAATCTTCCATTAAAAAGTGCATTTAATAATTTCAATTTAATACCAGATGAACTATTCGATGGCAGAATATGAATGTGTGCATCTTGTATTAATTCATTCATTATTGCATCATTTGGATTTGCAATAATTTTTAAATTTGAAATTGAATTTTGAAAACTAGATAATTGAGCAGATG
>JANPAT010000163.1:0-12402 GCA_031430075.1 Chitinophagaceae bacterium
AAATTATAAAAATATTTTTTTAAGTTTTCAGGAATATTTTGAACGATTAGGTAATGATGCAACCAAGTGGGGCAAACCATTTGCTGCTTTATTAGGTGCATTGGAAACACAATATCAGCTTGGCATTGCTGCAATTGGTGGCAAGGATAGTATGAGTGGAACTTTTAAAGATTTACATGTACCACCAACATTTATAAGCTTTGCAGTAGCTAGTGAAAAAGCTGAACAAATTATCTCTACTGAATTCAAAAAAGCAAATTCATTTATCTATCTTTTTAAGGTAGAAAAAAATGAAAAGCAAATTCCTAATTGGGAAGCATTGAAAAGTTCTTGGCAAACAATTCATCAACTGATTAAAGAAAGAAAAATAATTTCTGCCAAGCAAGTTAAGGATGGTGGAATTGCAACCACTATTGCACAAATGTGCTTTGGAAATAAAATTGGCTGTGAAATAAACACAGAAGAAAACTTGATTGAACTAGGATTAGGAAATATTGTTTTTGAATCAAATAATACACTGGATCATTTTATATTATTAGGAAAAACAAATACAACAGCTACACTTAAATTCAATGATGTAAAAATTGAAATAGATGAAGCCATAGAAAAATGGACTTCTACATTTGAAGCTCTATTTCCAACAACAGTATCTACAATAGAAATAAGTATTCCAAAAATTTCCTCCCCTTCAAAAATTATTAAAAACATTGGCTTTGGCAAACCAAATATTCTTTTACCAGTATTTCCAGGAACCAATTGCGAGTACGAAACTGCACATGCTTTTAAAAATGGAAATGTACATACAATAAATTTTAAGAATAATAATAAAAATGCTATTAAAGAAAGTATTGTTGAATTATCGCATCAAATATATCAATCTCAAATTCTTGTTTTTAGTGGTGGTTTTAGTGCTGGAGATGAACCTAATGGTTCGGCAAAATATATTGTGAATGTGTTCCAAAATGAAAAAATAAAAAATAGTATAGATGAATTCTTACAAAAAGGTGGGTTAATCTTAGGTATTTGTAATGGCTTTCAAGCATTAGTAAAATCTGGATTATTACCTTATGGAAAAGTTACAAATCTTAATAAAACTTCTCCAACTTTAACACACAACGAAATTGGAAGACACGTTTCTCAAATGGTTCAAATTAAAGTGGTGAATGATGCTAGTCCTTGGTTACAAAACATGAAAGAAAAAATTTATACAGTTCCTGTTTCACATGGTGAAGGAAGATTTTTTGCAGTTGAAGAAACCATTAAAGATTTGATTAACAAAAATCAAATTGCTACACAGTATGTAGATGAAAAATTGCAACCAACTAATATTTTTCCTTATAATCCTAATGGAAGTATTTATGCCATTGAGGGTTTAATTAGTGAAGATGGAAATATTTTTGGCAGAATGGCTCATCCTGAAAGAGTAAAAACAAACAGATTAAAAAATATTCCTAACTTGGAGTATCAAGATATTTTTAATAACGGTATTAATTATTTTTTATAAAAACTTAAACATGAGTTACGAAAAATTAGACATGCTATATGAAGGCAAAGCAAAGAGAGTATACTCAACTTCAGATCCAAACCTCATTATCATTTATTATAAAGATGATGCTACAGCTTTTAATGCAGTAAAACGAGGAACTATTGAAAGCAAGGGTTCATTAAATAATGAAATCACTTCTTTGATTTTTGAATACTTAATGGAAAATGGAATTGAAACTCATTTTGTAAAAAAACTAAACGATAGAGAACAGCTTTGCAAAAAAGTTTCTATTGTTCCATTAGAAGTAGTTACCAGAAATATATTAGCTGGCAGTACTGCAAGAATTTTGGGAGTAGAAGAAGGTACTCAACCTCCAAATATTATTTATGAAATATGCTATAAAAAAGATGCTTTAGGCGACCCTATGATTAACGAACATCATGCTGTGGCTTTAGGTGCTGCAACTTACGATGAAATCAAATACATTTTAGCACAAACAGAAATGATAAATAATTTATTGAAGGAATTATTTTTAAAATTAGATATTATTTTGGTTGATTTTAAAATTGAGTTTGGAAAAGACAGTTCAGGTAAAATAATACTAGCAGATGAAATTACACCAGACACTTGCAGGTTTTGGGATAAACACACTTTAAAAAAATTAGATAAAGATAGATTCAGAAGAGATTTAGGCGATGTTAGAGAAGCCTATGCAGAAATTTTACAACGCTTAAAAAAAGCTAATTAATGCTTACAGATAAGATGCATGAGGAATGTGGCGTATTTGGAGTTTATGCCAAAGAACAAGTGGATACTTTTTTGTTAATGCAATTTGGTTTAATTGCTTTACAACATCGTGGTCAAGAGGCTTGTGGCATTTCTTTTCTTACCAACAAAAAAATATATTCGTTCAAAAAAGAAGGCTTAGTAATAGAAGCATTTGCATCTATCGAAAATCCACCATTATATCAGGGCAATGCGGCAATTGGTCATACAAGATATAGTACAACTGGTGGACAAAGTAAAAGAAACATTCAACCTTTATTTGCAAAAAATATAGATGATGAAGTTTTTATTTCTATTGCACATAATGGCAATTTAGTAAATAGTGAAAAGCTTAGAGAAGCCATGGAAGAAGAAGGAATAAAATTTGTTTCTAATCATTCCGACACAGAAGTAATGCTTCGCATCATTCAAAAATATTATCACAAAGGAATTGAGTTTGCTGTTAAAGAAGTGTTCAATAATGTAAAAGGTGCTTATAGTTGTGTATTGTTAACCAGAGAAAGTTTAGTTGCATTTAGAGACCCATTTGGCATTAGACCATTATCACTGGGCATTACAGAAGAAGGAACTTATGTTGTAAGTAGTGAAACTTGTGGATTGGATGCAGTTTCAGCAAATTTTATAAGAGATATTGAACCAGGAGAAATGATTGAAATTAATGATGCTGGAGTACATTCTTACATGATTAAGCAAGAAGAAAAAAAAGCCACCTGCTCCTTTGAATATATATATTTTTCAAGGCCAGATAGTGTTATTAAAGGAGATAGCATTTATCATTTTAGAGAATTAACTGGCAAGAAACTTTGGGAACAAGCAGGTATTGATGCAGATGTTGTGATTGGTGTTCCAGATTCTGGAGTACCTGCTGCTATTGGTTATGCAACAGCTTCAGGAATTCCCTTTAAACCAGTGCTTTTAAAAAATAAATATTTAGGACGATCTTTTATTAACCCCTCACAGGCCATGAGAGAAAGAACAGTGATGTTGAAATTGAATCCAATTATCAGTGAAGTAAAAGGCAAAAGAGTGATTATTATGGATGATTCAATTGTTAGAGGAACAACCAGCATGAGATTGGTAAATATTTTTAAAAATGCTCAAGCAAAAGAAATACATTTTATTTCTGCATCGCCCCCCATTATAGCTCCTTGTTTTTTAGGATTAGATACTCCAGAAAAAGAACATTTAATTGCAGCTAATCAATCGCAAGAGGAGATTAGAAAATATTTAGGTGTTGATTCCTTAACATTTTTAAGTATTGAAAATTTAAGAGAACTATTAAAAGAAGAAGGATTTTGTTTTGGTTGCTTTACAGAAAATTATCCAGTAAATAAAAATGAACAAGCAGTTTTAAATTAATTGAATTCATGAATACTTATAAAAATGCTGGTGTTGATAAGGAAGAAGGTTACAAAACTGTTGACCTTATTAAACCAATGGCAAAAAAAACATATAATAAAAATGTACTTACAGAGTTAGGTCATTTTGGTGCTATGTATGAATTAGGAAAATACAAAAATCCTGTTTTGGTTTCTGGAACTGATGGTGTTGGAACAAAAATAAAAATTGCCATTGAAGTGGGAAAGCTTGATACCATTGGCATTGATTGTTTTGCCATGTGTGCAAATGATATTTCTTGTCATGGTGCACAACCATTATTTTTCTTAGATTATTTGGCTTGTGGCAAATTAAATTCTTATGAAGCAGCTGAAATAATTAAAGGCATGGCTTATGCTTGTGAGCAAACTAGCTGTGTTTTAATTGGTGGAGAAACTGCAGAAATGCCTGGCATGTATAAAGAGGGCGATTATGATGTTGCAGGATTTTGTGTTGGTGTGGTAGAGAAAGAAAATATTATTACAGGTGAAAATATTGAAGCAGCAGATGTTGTTATTGGTATTGCATCGAGTGGCTTGCATAGCAATGGCTTTTCATTAGTAAGAAAATTATTTCCTGATTTGAATGAAGATTTTGAAGGAAACCCAATTTGGCAAACATTATTAACACCAACAAAATTGTATAGTTCATTAATTACAACATTAATAAAACAAACAACTATAAAAGGTATTGCACATATTACTGGTGGTGGATTGTACGAGAATTTGCCTAGAATAATTCCAATGGGTTTATGTGCAGAAATTAATGCTGCTGCAATACCAAAACAACAAATATTTGAAGCTATACAGCAAAAGGGAAATATTGAAACTAAAGAAATGTTTGGAACATTTAATATGGGTGTTGGACTAGTAATTGTAGCAAAGAAGGAAGATGCAGCAAATGTTGTAGCAGCAATACAAAACTTAAATTATAATGCCTTCATTTTAGGAAATATTATTACTCATTCAGATTCTAAAATCATCATTCATTAATGCAATTAGCAGTTTTTGTATCGGGCAATGGAAGTAATTTACAATGCATTATTGATGCTATTCAAAACAATCAATTGCCTCATACAAAAATTAATTTAATTGTTGCAGATAGAGATTGTTTTGCAAAAGAAAGAGCTTTAAAAAATAATTTGCATTTCATTCAATTCGATAGAAAAACAAATTGGCAACATAATATTGTAGAACAATTATTGAAACATCAAATTACACATATTATTTTAGCTGGATTTCTTACTATTTTACCTAAAATGTTTTGTGAAATTTGGCCAAATAAAATTATTAATCTTCATCCTGCATTATTACCCAAATATGGAGGAAAAGGAATGTATGGTTTAAAAGTACATCAGGCAGTTATTGATAATAAAGAGCCCCAATCTGGTGCTACAGTGCATTTTGTAAATGAAAGGATAGACGAAGGTGCAATTTTACTTCAAAACAATTGCAAGGTTGAAGTTGATGATACTGCCGAAAAACTTCAACAAAAAATTCATCTAATTGAACATAAAATATTAATTAAAGCGATACAATTATTACATGAAAAAAAATAAAGCACTATTGAGTGTTTATGATAAAACAAATCTTGTAACCATAGCAAATACCTTAGTTCAAAACAATATTGAACTTTTAGCTACAGGTGGTACTTTAAAATTTTTGCAAGAAAATAATATTGAAGTAACCGATGTAACAACTGTTACCAATTTCCCTGAAATGCTTGATGGTAGAGTAAAAACTTTACACCCTAATTTATTTGCAGGAATTTTATACAAACGTAACAACCAAAAACATCTTACTACAATTCAAAATCATCAAATAGTAACAATAGATTATGTAATTGTAAATCTTTATCCATTCTTTGAAAAACAAAAAGAAAATTTAAACCATGAAGAGTTAATTGAATTTATTGATATTGGTGGACCTTCTTTACTAAGAGCTGCTGCCAAAAACTATTTTGATGTTACCGTAGTTACAGATGTTGATGATTATAATCAAGTAATTGAAGAAATACAAGCAATAAAAAACACAACATTAGCTACCCGAAAACGATTAGCAGCAAAGGTTTTCAACCTAACCTCGGCATATGATGCTTCAATTGCAAACTATTTAAACGAAGAGCAATTTCCAAAATATTACAATGCGAGTTTTGAAAGAAAAGAAGTTTTAAGATATGGGGAAAACCCCCATCAACAAGCTGCTGTTTATACTAATTTATCAGAAAAAGAAAATATTAATAATTGGCAACAATTACAAGGCAAAGAACTTTCATACAACAATTACAGAGATATTCAAGCAGCAATAAATGTTGTTAAAGAATTTTCTCAACCTTCATGCTGTGCTGTTAAACATAATACACCTTGTGGTGTTGCATTGGGCATTGATGATTTTGATGCTTACACAAAAGCCTACCAATCTAATCCTGTTTCTATTTTTGGTGGTATCGTTTCATTTAATACAATTGTTACAGCCAGAACAGCTGAGAAATTAAATGAAATTTTTCTTGAGGTTATTATTGCTCCTGAATTTGAAACAGCAGCTATAGAATTATTTGCAAAAAAGAAAAATTTAAGAATTTTACAAATTCCAAAACAAACTCATATTCATCCTAACATTATTTCAATTGATGGAGGTTTATTGATGCAAACAAAAGATCATAACAATACTTATCAATTAAATGGTGTTACACAAATAAAACCAACAGATGAACAAATTAAACAATTAGTATTTGCAAAAAATGTAGTAAAACATTGTACTTCAAATGCCATTGTACTCATTAATAATTATACAACTGCAGGAATTGGGAGTGGCCAAACTAGTAGAGTTGATGCATTACATCAAGCAATTCAACAGGCACAAAAAAACAAAATTGATTTAGCCAATTGTGTTTTGGCTTCTGATGCTTTTTTCCCATTTGATGATATTGTAAATATTTGTGCTGAACATCAAATAAAAGCTATCATACAACCTGGTGGGTCAATTAAAGATCAAGACTCTATAGATGCTTGTAATAAAAACGAAATAGCTATGCTGTTTACTGGTGTTCGTCATTTTAAACATTAAACCATGAAAGTTTTAATAATTGGCAATGGAGGAAGAGAACATGCACTAGGTGTTAAACTAAAACAAGATAATCCTAATATAGAATTATTTTTTGCAAAAGGCAATGCTGGTACCGAAAGCATTGGTACAAATCTAAATTTGATTGGTGTTACAGATATTGTTGATTTTGCTCAAGATATAAAAATCGATATTACAATTGTAGGTTCAGAAGCTTTATTGGTACAAGGTATTGTTGATGCATTTCAAAAAAGGGGCTTAAAAATATTAGGACCAAATAAAAAAGCAGCACAACTAGAGGGTGATAAAGCATTTGCAAAAACTTTCATGCATAAGCATGGAATTAGAACTGCTCAATACAAAACATTCACTACAACTCTTGAAGCTATAGAGTATGCAAAAAAACAAACCTATCCATTAGTAATAAAAGCATCAGGATTAGCAGGAGGAAAAGGTGTTTTTATTGCACAAAATTTTGATGAGGCAGTTTTTTATATCAATCAAATATTAATAGATAGAATTTTTGGTGATGGGGGTAATGAAATTGTTATTGAAGAATTTTTAAATGGATTTGAAGTTTCTGTACTTTCTATCTTCAACCAAAAAAATATTTATCCTTTTATTTCTGCAAAAGATCATAAGAAAATTTTTGATCATGATGAGGGTCCAAATACAGGAGGAATGGGTGCTATAGCTCCAAATCCACTTTATACATTAACTATTCAAAAAGATTTTAAGCAACAAATTCTTCAACCTACACTTAAAGGATTAATTGATGATGAATTAATATTTTCAGGAATTATTTTTTTTGGTTTAATGGTGGTAAATAATACATGTTATTTATTAGAATATAATTTGAGAATGGGAGATCCTGAAACCCAAACCATATTGCCTTTACTAGAATCAGATTTATTAAAAGTAGTGGATGATGCTATTGAAGGAAATGAAATAAATTTAACTTGGAAAAAAGAATATAGTTGTTGCATTGTTGTAGCATCTAATGGCTATCCTAATCAATTTGAAACTGATAAACTTATAACTGGTTTAGAAAATATTTCAACAGCATATTATATTGCAGGTGCCGAAAAAAAAGATGATATTTATTTTACAAATGGTGGCAGAGTATTAAATATTATTGGAACAGCAAACGATTTAGAACAAGCTAGAACCAAGGCTTATCAAGCTATACAGCAAATTTATTTCGATGGAATATATTATAGAAAAGATATTGGTAAATTATAACTCATCCTCTTGTTTCAACAGTTGAATATCTGCAATTAATTGTTGCATTTCTAAAACAAGTGTACCATTATAAATTCCACGAATTTTTTTATGAGCATCTACCAAAATAAAGTGTTCGGTATGCAAAAACTCAGTGCTATCTTTTGTAAAACCTAAATCTTCTTCAGCAAAATACGATTGCCTTGCTAGTGTATAAATTTCGGCTTTATTACCAGTTAAAAAATGCCAATTTTTATTTTCAATGCCTTTGTTTTGTTTAAACAGTTTTAATTTTTCTGGAGTATCAATCCAAGGAGTAACTGAGTAAGATAGAAAAATAATACTTGAATCAGATGAATATTTATCAGAAACTGTTTTAAGATTTTCTGTCATAATTGGGCAAATGCTTCCACAACTTGTAAAAATAAAATTGGCAACATGAATTTTATTATTGAAAATTTTTTCAGTAATTATTAAACTATCCTGATTTAAATATTTAAAGGATGAAATAGTATGAGTAATTTTTTTATTTGCATCAATAGAATTTAAAAAATAAGGAGTAAAATTGGGTTCATTATAATATGGCAAGGCAGATTTTTTTTCAATACATGCCATTATAAAACACAAAACAAATAATACTAATAAATTATTTTTTGAAAATACTATCCGATACATTAATACAATTTTTAGTGCCTAATAAACCAAATCGTTTACCTTCTTTAATAATATAGTTCGATCTAACTTTTCCATTGTCATAAAACATTTGTTGGCTGCCTTCTTCATGTCCTTTTACATAATTCATATTTCGAATTACTGTTCCATTTCTATTCCACTCTTTATATAAACCTTCATATTCATCATCTTCAAAAAAACATTCAATCATTACATTTTTATTATCCCAATAAGCTTTCATTTTCCCAACTTTTTTTCCATTTTTAAATTCTCTAATTTCTTTTAAAGAATGATTGGGATAAAAATTTTTCCAAACTCCATCTTCTTTTCCTAAAAGATAATTTCTTATTTCAGCGGTATCTTTTGAGTTATTATAAAGAGTGTAAACTGTTCCTGAAAATAAATTATTTTTATAGTACACGATTCCATTATTAAAATGCAAACTCGTATCTGTATTAGATACGAGTTGCAGTTTAAATTCTTTCACATCATTATTTACACAGCTTATGAAACTGCATAAAAAAAATATTTTAATTAGATACTGTGCCTGCTGTTCCATAAAATCCACTTCCATTAATGTAAGGATCTGTTGATGTTATATGATAATGATAAATACCATTAGGATATTCTGTTGTTGCATATGTATGACCATGATACACATCTAACATAGCATTAGTAACTACACTTCCATTTTCTTCTGGCCCATACACAGGAAAACCATCAAGCAAAAATCCCAATAAAGAAGATTTTGTAACTTTTACAGTGGTTAAATATTTTGGTTCTAAATGATAATGATATTGACCAGTTTGTTGTGGATGACCCCAATACTGATCGAAGCTGGTTATTTCATTGGTTAATGGTTGATTAGGACCAGCATATTGATTAAACATTGGTACGCCATTAATAAAAACACCAATGGCTCCTAACGGTGTTGCAGCATGGGTTGAAGCTACAACAGGATTTACTGGAATTTTAAAGGTATAATTTTGTGCAGCTATAGAATTTGGATTTTTACTAAATGTATAACCTCCGAATGTTGTACCACTAAAGTTTTCATATAAAGCATTTGAAGTTGCATAATAAACACTTTTATGATCGGGTAAACCAGTTGTTTTGATGGTTATATATGTACCATCATTAGTTATACTGGTTGCTCCATAAATTTTTGAATACACAGCTGGAACAGTTACTGTTGGTGTACTGTCAGAAGACTTACTACAAGAAATAGTAATCAAAATAATTCCCAAATAAAAAAAATGTGATATTCGCATAGTTTAATTTTATAGTTTTCAAATTTAACATTTGTAGATAGAATAATTACTACTAAGTTTAATCAGAAAATTAATTTTTTACTAAAACTACTTTTGATCTATCGGCTTTATAAATGGTTTCAAAATATTTTACTAACACATTAAAATCTTCTTTAGGGAATTTGCCACTACTTTGCTCTACCCTTCTCAAATAAAATAGTTTATTATTTTCAACTTTTGTAGTAGTTGTAAATTTTCCAAATTTTGAAGTGATGTTTACATTAGATGGCAATGATTCAACAGCATAACCAATTGGAATTTCCACTTCTACAGAATCTATATCGATATATTCATTATCCAAAACCACATTATATTTTCTTGTAGAGTCAAAAGAAAGTTTTCTGTTGGTTTTGGTCATGATATTAGGTTGTATAAACATTCTTTTTCCTGTAACTGTTGCATAACCACTTGCAGTAATATTTAAATTTTCTTGTATAGAAGGTATTCGAGTATTTAATTCTTTGTAATCAAAATCAACAATATCATACATCGATAAACTTAATAATTCATTTAAAACATCTTTAAGTTTTTCTTTCGATAATCCTTTTATCAAATCATGATAATCATCTTGCTGTAATCCATGATACACAGCTTTTGTATTGATTTGCAAGTTGCCTTTATCATCTAATTTTCCAACAATATTTCTAACTTGTAAATTATCATTCATGCTGTAAATGGGCGTATGAATAAGTTTTCCTCCATTTTCATCAACTAGCAATGCGGGTCTATCGCAAGTAAAATCACTTAAATAACCAGCTTGCAAAGTTTGATTAGTACATTCTAACCATACAGTATCTTGTTGCAAGGGCGTACAAAGTATTACATGATTAAATTGTTGCGATGGAAAATCTGTAGTTATATATTTATCGAACTTGCCTGCTCTAACCAAAGTATAATAGGAGTTAATACCCACTTCTTGTAAAATACTGTACATGTAATTGGTTAATGCTTTACAATCTCCATAACGCTTTGTAGCCACATCACTTGCAGGAAAAGGTTGCCAACCACCAATACCAAGTTGTATGCTGATGTATCGGGTATTATCTTGCATAAATTTATACAAGCTAGAAATTTTTTCTTTTGGGTCGATTATTTTATCTGCAATGGCATGAACTGTTTGTTTAATATTTTCTGGCAATTGGTCTCTACCTTTTTTTAAATCGTAAATAAATTTTCCAAAATCTTTCCAAGTACTCATATTGCCTTTATAGTCGTCCATTTGAAAATCGGTTGGACCAAAAATTACCATTGGAATAATTTCGTGCAACATCGGTGCAAAGGGCTCTCGAATAATTGCTTGTAAGTTTTTAGCTGACCAAGTGAGTGATTTTTTATTGTTATCATTTTTTTCAATTGGTTTATTATCATAATTAAATGCTTTGTATCTGATTTCATAATCTGTTGGAAAAATTACAGTCATGGAACTTTGTTCAACAGAAATAGAACCTCCACCTTGTGCTGTCCAAGAGGGAAATGAGAATGTATTTTTTTGGGTTGTTTCTATAGTATATTCTACAGTATAAGGAAATACTTTATAATAAAAATTGTGAGCTTTAAATCTTGAATCATCCATTAAAGTTCCACCATCAACGCCACTTTCATCTTTAGTATCTTTCTTTTTTATTTTCTTTAATTCCTTTCCTTCAGCATCATATAATATGCCTTCTATAGAATTTATTTCTCTGTACTTATTATAATACTCATAAAAATCAGCCCATCTTTCTCCTTTTTCATTTAGAATAGTAATAGCATAATGATTAGTAGTATTGGTATGTGTTAAACTCTTAATTTCAAATTTCATTTCATCAACTCTAACAACAGCATGAGCATTCTTTAGCAATGCAGGGTCAATTTTAGAAACTGCAAAATCTCCATCATTTGCATTTACCAAAAAACTAAATATTGAAAGATTTATAAAAAGAAATATTTTTTTCATATCTATTTACTTTTCTTTTTAAACACTATTTGTTCACTTTGTTTTTTGATGATGAAGTTGAAAAACTCTCTGAGCGTTTCATATTCTTCAGGCAAAAAAACTGCACGTTTTAATTTCACTCTCGATTTAATGTATATGGTTCCATCAGATTGACTCACACGATATTCAAAAACTCCATCACCTTCATCATTCAATTTTACTTTTGTTTGTTTGGGCAATTCATCAATCACATATCCAGTTGGCACATCTAAGCTTAACATATAAGTTTCATCAATAGTATAAGGCATTTCTACAGGATAAAATCTTTCAGCAGATTTAAAAGGGTTTTCTTTAGTAGCCTCACCAAACATTGGATTAAAATACAACACATCCTCATCATTTATTTTTAAATTAATATCGTATCTAATACGAACTGGATTTTCGTATTGATTTAACGAATCTATTTCGAAATTTTTTAAACTAATGTCATCAGATGTATATCCTTTTTTTATATCACTAATTACAGATTCTTTACCACTTTCTTTAGTTTTATTTCTAATTTCAAAAGATTCA
>JANPAT010000164.1:0-8838 GCA_031430075.1 Chitinophagaceae bacterium
AATGGGGAGAAGAACATGGTATTGAAATAGATGAACAAAGTGTTCAACAAGTTGAAGTATTAAAAGGCCCAGCATCATTAATGTATGGAAGTGATGCTATTGCAGGTGTGTTGAATATTATTAGCAATAAGCCTGTACAAACCAATACAATTAAAGCAAATATTGCAAGCTCTTTTCTTGATAATAATAATATGTACACCATATATACCAATGTTGCTGGAAATTTAAAAAATGGATTTAATTGGAATTTGTATAATAGCAGCAAATCGGCAGGTGACTATGAAAATAAATTTGATGGAAAAGTATTGAACAGCCGTTTTAATGAAAATAATTTTGGTGGATATATTGGATTAAATAAACATTGGGGTTTTACTCATTTAATATTTAGTAATTTCAATCAAAAATTAGGCATCATTACAGGTGCAAGGGATGCAGTTACTGGTCAATTTTTAATGTATCCTGAAACTACTAAAGAACATGTAGCAACTACTGCAGAATTAAATAGCAGAAATATTTTGGTTCCTTATCAATCCATCAATCATACAAAAATTTCACTCGATAATAATTTTATTTTTTCTTCAGGAAGATTAACTGCAAATCTTGCCTTCCAACATAATAAACGAAAAGAATTTGGGAATGAAAATGCTCCATCAACTCCTGAATTGTTTTTCGATTTACAATCCACTACTTATAATTTTCAATATCATTTCAACGAGCATAAAGGCTGGAAAACTAGTGTTGGAGTAAATGGAATGTTTCAACAAAATAAAAATCTTGCCACAGAAGTTTTAATTCCTAATTATAAACAATTTGATATTGGTGGATTTGTTATAACCAAAAAATCTTTTGAAAATTTAACTACAAATTTTGGACTAAGGTATGATTATAGAAGTTTGAATTCAGATGAGTTAATTGATGGAGGTAACATAAGATTCAATAAAATGAGTAATAGTTTTAAAAATATTACAGGAAATCTAGGACTTGCTTATCATGTAAATAATGATGTTACTTTGAAATTGAATTTGGCAAGAGGTTTCAGAGCACCCAATATGATTGAGTTAAGTAGCAATGGTGCACATGAAGGCACCAATAGATATGAATATGGCAATAAAAATTTACAATCAGAAAATTCTTATCAATTGGATGCAGGAATGGAGATTAATTCTGAACACATCAGTTTTACTTTAAACACATTCTATACCACTTTCAATAATTTTATTTTTACCAGTAAATTAAATAATACAGTTGGAAACGATTCTATAATCAACCACAATGGCGAAGATTTATTTGCTTTTAAGTACAAACAATCGAATGCAACATTCTGGGGCTTTGAAGCAAACATTGATATACATCCACACCCATTAGATTGGTTACATATTGAAAATAGTTTTTCGTATGTAAGAGGAAAATTTAACGACAATAATTTTGGCTCAAGAAATATACCTTTCATGCCTCCTGCAAAATTATTAACTGATATTAAAGTTGATTTAAAAGGAAAATCAAAACTTTTTAGTAATACTTCAATTAAAGCAGAATTGGAAAATCAGTTTGCTCAAAATAATATTTTTACAACTGCAGCTACTGAAACTAATACTCCTGCCTACACTTTATTAAACTTTGGAATTGGAACTGATATTAAAATAGGAAATCAACAAAAAATTAATTTTTATTGTAGTATAAACAACATTGCAGATGTGGCATATCAAAATCATTTAAGTCGTTTAAAATATACCGATGTAAATAATGCTACACAAAGATTAGGAGTGTTTAATATGGGTAGAAACTTCAGTATAAAAATTAATATTCCATTAAGCTTTAATCTATAATAAATTTTCATTTACTTTTAAACAATGGAGATAATACATATTAGTGCCGAATGTTACCCTATGGCAAAAGCTGGTGGCTTAGGCGATGTTGTTGGATCTTTACCAAAATATCAAAATCAAGCAGGCCATTTTGCAAAGGTTGTAATGCCCATGCATAAAACAAAGTTTTTATACGCCAATCAATTCGAAGTTGACTTTAAAGGTGCAGCATATTTAGGCGATTTGTATTTTGAATTTACCATTATTAAAGAAGCTACAAATAAGCTTGGTTATGATTTATATTTAGTTGATATAAATGGTTTATTAGATAGAGAAAAAATTTATGGTTATGATGATGATACTGAAAGATTCACTGCTTTTCAAATTGCTGTAATCACTTGGATGCACAGTTGGAAGCATGAACCAGATATTGTTCACTGCCATGATCATCATACAGCACTCATTCCATTTATGATGAAACACTGTTATGCTTTTCAAAAAAAATTAAGTAAAGTTCCAACCATTGTAACTATTCATAATGCACAATATCAGGGTTGGATGAGTTGGGATAAAAGTTATTACATTCCTCATTGGGATACCTGGAAATATGGAATGCTAGATTGGAAAAATATGATTAATCCTTTGGCATCGGGTATAAAAAATGCATGGCGAGTTACAACAGTTAGTAATAGTTATTTAGAAGAATTAACACAAAATAGTAATGGACTTGAACGTTTGTTTGAACATGAAAAAGGAAAATGTTTTGGAATTTTAAATGGTATTGATAATGAAGTTTGGAATCCAGAAACTGATGTTTATTTAACCCATCATTTCTCAGCTAAAACTTTCGCAAAAGGTAAAGTAGAAAACAAAAAAATAATTTGTAAAAATTTTGATATTAAAGTTGAACTGCCATTAATTGTTTTTATAGGAAGATTGGTAGGAGAGAAAGCTGCAGATATTTTACCAGAAGCTTTTCATCAAATCTTTGCTCATCTTAAAGGGCAATGTAGTATTGTAGTTTTAGGAAGTGGAGATAAAAATGTAGAAGCACAATTAGCTAGTTTTAAAACTCCGTATAAAAATTATTTTAATGCTTATATTGGATATAATGAAGAATTATCTCATGTGTTGTATGCAGGAGCAGATTTTTTATTAATGCCAAGCAGGGTAGAACCTTGTGGATTAAATCAAATGTATGCTATGCGTTATGGCACTGTGCCCATGGTTAGAAACACAGGTGGATTAAAAGATACTGTTATTGATATTGGAGATGAAGGAGGTTATGGAATTAGATTTAATAATGCAAGCATTAGTGATATTCTATACAGTGTTCAAAGAGCCATTGATTTATATAGAGATAAAAATACATTAGAGATTGTTAGAAATAGGATGATGAACATTGATAACAGTTGGGAAAAAACTGTTGCCAATTATGATGCTATTTATACTTTTTAACTTACAATAAAATCCCTTGAAGGAATAAGTAAGCCATAGAAAAATAAATTAATAATCCTGTTACATCTACTAAAGTAGCAACAAATGGTGCAGATGAAACTGCTGGGTCTGCACCTAATTTTTTTAACAACAATGGTAACATACTACCATTAAGAGTGCCCCAAAGCACAACACCAATTAAAGAAAAGCCTACTGCAAAACCAATCAAAATATAATGTTCTCCGTAAACATTAGGTATAATTTGATGCCAAATAATAACCCTAAAAAATCCTATAATTCCTAAAACTGTTCCTAATAAAATGCCACTTACAATTTCTCTTTTTAAAACTCTATACCAATCTGCAATGGTAATATCACCAACTGCCATTGCTTGAATAATTAATGTTGAAGCCTGACTACCACTATTACCACCACTACTAATAATTAAAGGAATAAATAATGCAAGAACAATGGCTTTTGCTATTTCACCTTCAAAATATCCCATAACACTTGCTGTTAGTAATTCTCCTAAAAACAAAACCACCAACCAACCAATTCTTTTTTTCAATAGTTTTAAAAGTGGCGTATCTAAATAAGGTTCATTTAAAGCTTCTGTACCTCCCATTTTTTGCATGTCTTCACTAAATTCTTCATTAGCTACCCAAAGCATATCATCAATTGTTACTATACCAAGTAACTTATTGTTATCATCAGTTACAGGCAAAGCCACTCTATTATTCATTTTAAAAACAACAGCTGCATGTTCTTGGTCGTCATTAACATTTAAAGCTACACCACGTTCATCCATTAATTCTTCAACAAGTTTATCTGGTGTAGATAAAATAATATCTTTAATTCTAATATCATCAAGTAACTCTCCTTGATCATCAATTACATAAATAACATCTATTGTTTCACTATTTCTTCCATGCTTTCTAATGGTTTCAAAAACTTCAGCAACAGTATTATGGGCATATACATACACATAATCTGGTGTCATTAATCTTCCAACACTATCTTCAGGATAACCCAAAAGCGATAAGGTAATTTTTCTTTCCTCAGGGTTTAATAGTTTTATTAAATCTCTAATCGCTGCATTAGGCAACTCTTCTAAAAAATCTGTTCTATCATCTGCAGGTAATTCATTTAAAAGTTCTGCAGTTTTATTGGGTGGTAATTCTTTAATAATGAGTTTTTGTGTAGATAAATCAAGAATTTTAAAAACCTTAGAAGCCCTATGAATACTCATATTGGCAATAATTCTTGCTTCAAATCCTTGATTGTTATAAACTAAATCAGCAACATCACTAATGTTTTGTTCATTCAAAAATTCAGTAATCTCTAAAGGGTTTTGTTGATTAATGATTTCTTCGAACTGCTCTTGTAAACTTGTAGTTTCTAATTCCAAACTCATGCAGCAAAGTTAATTGTAAAATCTGTTTTTAATCTATCGATTAATAAATTAAAGTTATGTTGAACTTAAAATTTACTAGTTTAATTTCGCTGGAAATATAAAAGATGATATTACCTTGTTTGAGTGTTGCAATTTCTAATAATAAAGGCAAAGGTGTTTTTACTTCAGAAAAAATAAAAGCAAATACAATAATCGAAATTTCTCCGGTGATTGTTTTTCCTAAAAAAGATGTTGCTAAAATTGAAAAAACTATGCTATTTAATTATTTATTTGAATGGGGTAAATCAAGAAAAAAAAGAGCTCTTGGTTTAGGATATATTTCTTTATATAACCATTCATATACATCAAATTGCGATTATGAAATGGATTTTGATTTTAATACTATGACAATTACAGCAGTAAAAGATATTGAAAAAGGAGAAGAGTTATTTATAAATTATAACGCCGATCCAAATAACAAAACGCTTGTTTGGTTCGAAACTCATTAATTCAATTCATACATCTTGCCAGGTAAGGATGAAATAATATTTTGTAATTCTAAATTTAAAAGTGCTGCTGCTATTGCACTACTGCTGAGTTTACTTTGTAAAAAAATTTCATCGATAGAAACCTGCTCTTTCAGTTTTAATATGTCTACAATATTTAGTTCATCTTTACTTAAATCAATAAATAAAGTTCTTTGTTGATGTTTTTTTTGTTGAGGATTGGACCAACCTAAATTCTCGGCAAGTTGTTGAACATTTGCTAAAAGCATTGCTTTATTTTGGTAAATTAGTTTTATGCAACCACTACTTTTTGTATCAGTAATTCTTCCTGGAATGGCAAACAAATCTTTGTTATAGTTAAACGCTAATTCAGCAGTAATCATACTACCACCCTTAACATCAGTTTCAATAACTATTGTGGCATCTGAAATGCCTGCAACAATTCTATTTCTTCTTGGAAAATTATGTTTATCTGCTTTAATATTTTTGGTAAATTCAGTTAATAATCCCCCTTGTAACAACATTTCTTTTGCTAAATTTTTATGTTGTTGCGGATAGATAGATTGCAATCCATGAGCTAATACGCCAACAGTGTTTAAATTATTTTTTAAAGCAGATTTATGTGCAATGGCATCAATACCAAATGCAAGTCCACTATAAATTGTAACTTGAAATTCTTTTAAATTTTCAATTAATTCTTCAGTTACTTTTTTACCATAGTCAGTATTATTTCTTGTGCCAACAATGCTTAAAGATTTTTGATTATTTACATCTGCATTGCCTTTGTAATACAATAAAACAGGAGCATCGTAACAATTCAATAACTTTTGAGGATATTCTTTATTGGAAATAAATAATGGTTGAATGAGATTTTTTTCTATAAACTTAATTTCTTCCTCAGCCATTTTAAAATCAGTAAATGATTTGATTTGGTTGGCTTTAATTTCTCCTATGCCTTCAATAGCACTTAACTCTTTTTTCTTGGCTTTAAAAATAGCTTCTGCAGAAGTAAATTGTTCAATCAATAATCGAGATTGAACTGGCCCAACACCATTCACTAAGGTTAATGAAATTTGATATAATAAATCATTTGATATCATAAATCTTCAACATGACTTAGAAAAAATTGAATTTTACGACTTCCTTTTACTAATAAATATTTTTATTAAAACAGGAGCAGTTGTTACAATAACAATTCCTAAAACTATTAATTCTAAATGACTTTTTAAATCGAAATTAAATTGTGTTAGAATCCATTTTTGCAAATAATGACCAGCAAACAACATTAAAAAAACCCAACAAATGCAACCAATAATATTGTAAAATGTAAATTTCTTTTGATCCATTTGTACAATGCCTGCAACTATAGGTGCAAATGTTCTTACAAAAGGTAAAAAACGGGCAAATACAATTGCTCCACCACCATGTTTTTCATAAAATTCATTGGCTTGAATGAGGTATTTCTTTTTAAAGAAAAAATTATCTTTCCAATTATACATAGCTGGTCCAACTTTTCTTCCAAAAGCATAACCAAAAGAATTGCCTAAAATTCCAGCAACAGTAATTAAAAACCACAACAATAAAAGTTGCATAAAATCATTTTGGATAAATGGGAAATAAGCTTCAATTAAATCTTTATTATAAATGCCTGCAACAAATAATAAACTATCTCCAGGAAAAAAGAATCCAGCAAAAAAACCGGTTTCTGCAAATACAACAAAAAGCAATAGCCAAAGACCACCATGCTCTATATAAAATTGTGGTTGCAATAATTGGCTCCAATGAAAATCTAATAAAATGATTTGTAACATGAATGTTGTTATTGTGCTTTGAATGCAATTACAATAATAAAGAAACTTTATGGAATAATGTACTCCATTATATTTGTAAAAACGTTAATATGGAAGAACAACAAATTAATCCCCAGTTAAATATAGAAATAACTGAAGAAATGAGTGAAGGCGAATATGCAAATCTTGCCATTATTACTCATAGTCATGCAGAATTTGTAATAGACTTTATTAGTGTAATGCCTAATGCACCTAAAAGTAGAGTTAAAAGCAGAATTATTTTTACACCCATGCATGCTAAAAGATTTATGAAAGCGATGGTTGAAAATATACAACGTTTTGAAGCATCACATGGTGCTATACAAGATTTAGAACAAATTGAAATACCCATGAATTTTGGTGGGCCAACAGCTCAAGCATAAATAAAATATCTTATGACTATTTATGTGAAGTTTTGATTGTAAAGTGTTTTGTAAAATCATTATTTTTTTTGACCACTCGATGTTTTTATATTTAAGGGTAAAATTGTTTGGAAAAAATAAGAACAATTTGGGGTTAATACACAATTTACCAGACATTCACCAATCAAAAGACACTTAGGAATGTTGGTCTATTTTTAATTTCTTAAAATAAAATATTTACCCATGCAATTGAAAAACTATTTCTTCATACCAGTGCTATCTATTTCTATCGTTGCTAATGGTTGTAATAATAATGTCAATTCAGAAAGTAACTTCAATAATGGAGACTCTACTAAGCTTCCATCAGTAGAAACCAACAAACCAAATTCTAAATATAAACCAGCATTTGCAGGACAAACAAGAATCTCTGCAGTAAAAACTATTACTCCATATAAAGTGGACAAAATTGAAGATAAGTTAGGAAGACCATGGGCTATTATCCCCCTCAACGATGGACGATTATTAATTAGTGAAAAAAGCGGCTACATGGAAATCCGTAATTCAAAAGGTTCATTAGTAAAAAAAATTACTGGTTTTCCTGAGGTGGATGACGCTGGACAAGGCGGTTTGCTTGATATAACTCTTGATCCTGATTTTACAAAGAACAAAATAATTTATTGGTCATTTTCTGAAAAATATGGAGATGGTAATCTAACTGCTGTAGCCAAAGGAAAGTTGAATGAAGCTAGTGGAATAATTGAAAATCCTAAAGTAATCTTCAGGGCAACACCAGCACTAGAAAGTGTACTTCATTTTGGTTCAAGATTACTTTTTGATAAAGCAGGATACTTATTTGTAAGCACAGGTGAAAGATCAATTATGGAGGGAAGAGTTCAAGCACAGCTATTAAGTTCTGGTTTGGGAAAAATTTTTAAGATTACAAAAGATGGAAAACCTGCTCCAGGAAATCCATTTCTGAATAATGTAAAAGCAATGCCTGAGATATATGCTTATGGTATAAGAAATGCACAAAGCCTAGATATCCATCCAGTGACTGGAGATATTTGGGAAGCAGAATTTGGTCCCAGAGGTGGTGATGAATTGAATATTATTAAAGCAGGAAAAAATTATGGCTGGCCTGTTGTAGGATATGGAATTGAATACGATGGTGCAAAGATCGGTGAAGCTATTCAGCAAAAAGCCGGTATGGAACAACCTGTTTATTATTGGGATCCTGTACTTTCTCCAAGTGGTATGGTTTTTTATACAGGTTGTTCCATTCCGGCTTTTTGCTGAATGGCTTCGCCGATCTTTGCACCATCGTATTCAATTCCATATCCTATAACAGGCCACCCATAATTTTTACCAGCTTTAATAATATTCAATTCATCACCACCTCTAGGACCAAATTCTGCTTCCCAAAGATCTCCAGTTACAGGATGAATATCTAGACTTTGTGCATTTCTTATACCATAAGCATATAACTCAGGCATTGCTTTTGTATTA
>JANPAT010000165.1:0-5217 GCA_031430075.1 Chitinophagaceae bacterium
GCAGTAATTTTTACTTTATAAGTTCCTGTAGCACTATATATTTTACTAACAGTTTGACCTTCTAAAAACAATACCCCTGGATCATTAGTAACATCTCCCCAAAACACTTTAAAATTTGTTTCATACAAGGCAGTTGCTGAAGCATTTACTTTATAATTATTTGATGCATCTTTAACAACGCTTATTACTAAATTTTCCGGAGCTCTAAAAGAAACAGTTAATGGTTTAATTACTTCAGCAGTTTTTCCAGTAACATTATATCCTACTACTCGTACATTATATGTCCCTTCTGGATAAATATGAGTGGTACTTTTACCTGCTAAAACCTTTGTTGCTGTTGTACCTCCATGTCCATAATAAATATCATAACTAACAGCACTAGTACCATTAGGAGTAATGGTTACAAGACCTGTATTATCTTGTGTAATATCAAACATAACGCCCAAAGATTGAGGTGTTAGATCTGAAGATATAAAGCTTGTATCATCGAAGCTTTCTTTTTTACAGCCCATTAAAAAGACCATAAAGAGTAATGTACAGCTTAAAAAATATTTTATTGATTTCATAATGTATTTATTATAGTTTAATAACCTGGATTTTGAGCTAAACCTGAAATATTAATTTCTGTTTGTGGAATTGGAAACAACTCATGTTTACCTGTTTGAAAACTGGTAATTTTTGTTGGTGCTAAACCTGTTCTAACTAAATCGAAAAATCGATCACCTTCCATTGCTAGTTCTAGTCTTCTTTCATCCCAAATTGCTTGTTTTAAAGTTGCTCCTGTTGCAATAATATTATGTAGGTTATCTCCAAATGCTCTTTGACGAACTTGATTTAAATAACCTTGTGCTTTAATATCGTTTGCTGCAGTGGCTCTATTAAATGCTTCTGCTGCCATTAACAAAACTTCAGCATAACGAATGGTTCTGAAATTATTTAAATAATTCAATTCTATTTGACCAGAAGTTTCGCCTTTACGTGGTAAATATTTTTGATTATATAGTCCAGTATTTTTGAATGGTGCAACTTGATAAGTAATATTGAATGAAGGATTAGCATTTTTATAAGCTTCGATATCTAAAACTGTAACGGCTTTTCTTTTATCGCCTGTTGTGTAAGCTGATGCTAAATTTTGTGTGGGCAAATTGGTACTCCAACCTGCTCCATATGGCATAGTTGCAGAACCATTTAAACCTCTAATACCACATTGCTGAACTGAGTGATTGCCTTGACCTCTATTTACACCACCCCAATTATAATAAGGAGAGGTGTTAGAATATTGAATTTCAAAAACGGATTCTGTGCCATTTTCTCCAGAAGCTAAAAACATTGCACCAAAGTCTGATACTAAACTAAAAGCATTTGATGTTATGATACTTTCGAAAACAGGTGCAGCTGCATCAAATTTATTTTGATATAAAAATGCTTTACCCAATAATGCTTGAGCAGCATACTTTGTTATTCGTCCTTTTTGTACTTGCACTGTTGGTAAAACTGCAATAGCTGCATTTAAATCTTTTTCAATTTGTTTGTACACCTCAGCTTTTGCAGAACGTGTTAGTGTTTTAGATTCTGATAAGCCTAATCTTTTATCAACAAACAAGGGTACATCTCCAAAAAACTTCACTAAATGAAAATAATAGTACGCTCTTAAAAAATATATCTCTCCATATAAAGCATCTTTCCCTGCAAATTGAACTGTTTGACCAGAAAGGTTTTTGTCTTTATATTGAGTCATGTAATTGGCTCTGTTTATACCTTCATAAGCAGCTTGCCAAAGTTCTGTAAGAGTATAATTTACTGGAGTGTGAGTATAATCATCAATTTGTTGTAATGCTAAAACATCTGAAGCATTCTCTCCACCACTAACAGCATTATCAGATGCAATATCAGAAACAGGAACGGCTTGGTTTAACCATTGAATTGGAGTATAAACACTCACCGCCATAGTTCTATAATCATTTTCAGATTTTAAATAATCCAATTCTGTGATTAGAAAATCTTCGTGCGGATTATAATCTACCCATTTATTGCATGATGATACCATCATACCAGATATCAGTAGAGCACCAAGAGTTATTTTTATATTATTCATATATCTTGAATTTTATTTTATAATAATTTAATATCTACACCAAATGCAAATGTTCTTGCCTGAGGATATGCACCTCTATCTATTCCAGTATCTAAAACACCACCAGCAATTTCAGGATCAAAGCCAGTATAATTTGTAAATACAAAAGCATTTTTAACTTGCATGTATACTCTTAAGCTACTGAAAAGTTTTTTTATTGATGCTTTAGGAAATGAATAACCTAATTGAATGTTTTTAATTTTTACGAATGACCCATCTTCAACATATCTATCAGAAACACGAATGTTACTATTAGCATCAGTGAAAGAATAACGAGGGTTACGTGCACTATTGGTAGAACCAGGGCCAGTCCATCTTGCTAAAACACCTCTGTATTTATTAGAGTAGTTAGCATTTCTTTCCCAAGCACTGTAAATATTGTTTCCTATAGAAGCGTAGGTAAAAGCTGTAAAATCGAAATTTTTATATTCAACATTTAAGTTCCATCCTAAAGTGAATTTTGGAAAAGGATTACCGATTTGAGTTTGATCATCTGCATTAATTTTTCCATCGCCATTCACATCAACAAATTTAATGTCGCCTGGTTGAGCACCAGTTTGTGTTGGAGCTTTTGAAATATCTGCAAGAGTTTGAAATAATCCATCGGTTTTATAACCATAAAAATATCCAGGAGTTTTTCCTTTTTCAAATACTGTTACACTCTGACTTTGACCATTAAAATAATAACCTCCAAAAATTTTGGCAGTACCATCATCATTAGTAGCGGTTACTAAATTTTTTGCAGTTGTAAAAGTGAAAGCATTTGATAATTTAATACTTTTTTCAATATTTTCATTGTAAGTTAATGTGATATCTAACCCAGTAGTTTTTGTTGAACCAATATTAGCAGTAGGAATTGGAACTGTTCCAAGATATAAAGAAGCTGAAGGTGTAAACAATAAACCATCCACTTTCTTTTCAAAATAATCTACTGATAGAGAAACTTTATTTTTAAACAAAGTCATGTCAAAACCAAAATTGGCTTGTAATTGACGTTCCCATCTTAAAGCATTATTTGCTGCAGAACCTACAGTTGAACCTGGATAAAAAACATCGCCAAATGTATAGCCATTGCTGTTTGCAGTTGGGCCATAGCTTGGTCCACCTGTTATAATACCAACAAATTGTGGGTTTACATTTTCGTTACCAATTGAACCATAGCTTCCTCTAATTTTTAAATAATCAATAGTTTTTGATTTAAAGAAATTTTCGTTGGTTACAACCCATCCTAAAGAACCAGATAAAAAGTTTGCATATTTATTATTTGTTCCAAATGCATATGATCCATCTCTACGTAAAGAAAAAGATGCTAAATATTTATTGTCATAATCATAATTTACACGAGAAAAATAAGATAAATTTCTTCTGAAATATTGATAATAATAACCTGTTAATGCATTTGTATTTGTTGCATTGTTATTGCCAGTTGCAGCAGTAAAATCGGCAAACTCCCATGAGTTAAAAGGAACATCCTGACGAGAAGCACCAGCAGTATTACCAGTAATTTTTGCCAATGACATACCTAGTACAGTTTCGAAATTATGTTTATTCTCTAATGAGAAATTATAGTTTGCAAAGGTTTCCCAAGTATAGTTTAAGTTACTTACTTTTTCGTGAGATACACTATTGTTCTTGCCAGTAACTGTGCTACCATCTGCATTCATAGAATTATCAACATTCAATGGACCATAAAATACTAATGGTGAAAAGCTTTTAGCATTACCATCATATTTTGTGTATCCAAATCTTGTTGAAATTTTTAAGTTCTTTGTAACATCATATTGAAATTCAAATTTTCCGTACAATTTAGTACCTAAGTTTTTGTTATAGGTATTATCTAATTTTGTTAAAGGATTAAAAATCTCTGATAACAATAAATTGCTAAATCCATATTTTCCAGTTGTATTTGGTACAGTGTTTAATACAGAAACTGTTGGATCAAAATTTAAAGCACTACCAATAACACTATTAAATGAGTTTTCTTGAATACCTTTCGCATCAAGCAATACAGCGGTATTATTAAAAATAAATTTAAGTTTATTGCTTAAATTAAAAGTGAGGTTAGCGGTAAAATTCGAACGATTAAAAATAGATTTATCGTTGCCACCTACAATACCACCTTGACTTAAAAAACCACCAGATAAAAAATAACTCATTTTATCGCTACCACCTCGAACAGAAACATTATGCGATTGCATTGCAGCTGTTCTAAAAACTTCTTTTTGCCAATCTGTTCCAACACCAATGGTTGATAAATTTGGAAAAATAACATTGCCACCAGCAACTGTACTTCCTTCATTAATAATAGCAGCATATTCCGTAGCATTTAAAACACCTACTGTATTCAATACTTCTTGCACACCATAATTACTGCTTATATTAACTTCAGTTTTTAAATTTTTTCTACCAGATTTTGTTGTAACTAAAATTACACCATTACCACCTTTTACACCAAAAATTGCAGTAGTTGCAGCATCTTTTAGTACGTTGATCGATTCTATATCAATAGCGTTAATTGAATTTAAATCTGTAAGTGTTTGTGGAACTCCGTCTATAATAACTACTGGATCAGTTCCTGAGAAAGAAGGAATACCTCTAATCAATACTGTTGGCTTTGAACCAGGTGAACCACTTTGAATTACATTAACGCCAGATGCTCTACCTTGTAAAGCTTCTTCAGTTCTTACAGGTCTTAGCTTTTCAATATCGGCACTTTTAACCGTTGAAATTGCTCCAGATACTTTTGTTACTTTCTGTGTACCATAACCTACATTAATAACAACTTCATCTAAAACTGCAGCAGCATCAACTAATTTAATTTCTAATTTAGTTTCAGTGTTTACAGTAAATTCTTGGTTTTTATATCCAATATTACTAAATACTAACACAGTTCCCTGTTTAGGAACTTTTACTGAAAAATTACCCTGATCGTCGGTGCTTGTTCCAACATTTGTTCCTTTAACAATAACGGAAACTCCTTTAACAGCTAGACCACTTGAGTTGTTTTTTACGTTTCCTGTAACTGATAAACTTTGAGCAATAAGAACTCCTGGAAAGATTACAGCTAAGAGGAAAACCGAAAA
>JANPAT010000166.1:0-1792 GCA_031430075.1 Chitinophagaceae bacterium
TTGTATGGTAAACGGAGAATGTGTAATGAAAGACGGAAAAAAAATGACAATGAAAAACGGAGAATGTATGGATATGAATGGAAAAATGGATAAGTGTTCGATGATGACTAAAAGCAAAAAAATGAAAACTAAAAAACACACAATGGCAATGACTTACACCTGCCCAATGCACCCCGAAGTAACTAGTGATAATCCGGGAAAATGCCCTAAATGCGGAATGGATTTAGTGGTAAAAAAATAGCAATACACAAATAATTTATTGTCTAGCCACTGGCACAACAATAACTAAGAGTATCATTTAGGAAAGGCTTTTCAATTTTTGAGAGCCTTTTTTTATGTTTTATAATAAGCTATATTTGCCTAATTAACAAAATATAAAATATAGAAAAAGTAATTAAATAATTTAAAATATAGCGTTTCGCTTAAAATTCCTGTTAAAGAAATCTTGCAATTTTTTCAACACTACAGGGAAGTAAGAAGTGGAAACGTCTGCGTTATACGTGGGCGTTCCTTTTTGCTTTGTAGTGTGGGTTTTGCAAGAACCTCTTTGACAAGCTTTGGGAATTAGCCCACGTTGTATTTTGGTAAAACCAAGATATAAATGCCTACACTACATTGGATTGGTAAAGACAAAATTATCAATCATCATCAAGAAGTTCCTTATAAAGTTCTCAACCACGAATATGGTTTTTCTGAAAATGGAAAAACCGAAACTTCTATTGCTACAGGAAATCTTATCATCAATGGCGATAATCTTGAAGCACTAAAATCACTATTGCCAAAATATGAAGGTAAAGTAAACTGTATTTATATTGACCCTCCATACAACACTGGGAATGAAAGTTGGGTGTATAACGATAACGTAAATGCTCCACAAATAAAAAAATGGCTCGGTAAAGTTGTAGGTAAAGAAAGTGAAGATTTAACAAGACATGACAAGTGGTTATGTATGATATATCCGAGATTGCAGTTGCTCCATAAGTTGTTGGCTAAAGATGGTGTGATTTTTATATCAATAAATTTTAAATATGAACACTATCATCTAAGATGTATTTGTAATGAAATATTTGGTGATTCCAACTACATGGGAGAACTGACTTGGGAAGCGACAACGCAACCAATTAACTCAGGTTCCGCCCGATTTGGTTTGCAACAAAAAGTTGAACCAATAATGTTTTTTGCTAAAAATAAAAATACTCAAACAGGGTTTTTACTAAAAGAATTAGACAGTGGTTTAAATTATCCACATGAAGGTAAACTTGGAAAATGTAGGTTTGAGATAATTGAAAAGTCTGATGCTGGAGGTTATGAACGGAAAACCATGAAATTTTCAATTTTAGGACAATTCCCTAGAGCCGGTAAAAGATGGCAAATAGGGCAAGACACAGCAACTGAACTTGAAGAAAATAATAGATTAGAAATTGTTGATGGGATGGTTAAAAAAGCCATTTATCCAGAAGATGAAATAGATAAACGAAAATTTGTCCCGTTTTGGTCTCATCTTAATGCTACCCAATTTGGCACGGCACAATCAGGAAAAGATTTGTTAAATGAAATAATGGGTTCACCAGTTGGTTTTGATACTGTTAAACCTCCAACTTTGATAGAAGAATTATTATCGCATTTTGATGAAAATTCCGTCATCTTAGACAGCTTCGCAGGTTCAGGCACTACAGCTCACGCAGTATTAAACTTAAATAAAGACGGTGGCAATAGAAAATTCATTTTGATAGAAATGGAGGACTATGCTGAGACCATTACCTCGGAACGAGTTAAGCGAGTTATTAATGGT
>JANPAT010000167.1:0-4120 GCA_031430075.1 Chitinophagaceae bacterium
ACAACAGCAAGTAGTGCTACAGGAAAAGCAGGAAGTATGAGTCGTTTTGCAGTAGTAAATAATTATTTATATGCAGTTTCAAACTCTAAATTATTTTCAGTGGATGTTTCAAATACGGCTCAACCAGTAGTTGTTTCTAACCAAAATATTGGTTGGAATATTGAAACCATTTATCCTTTTAAAGACAAATTGTTTATTGGTTCTCAAACCGGAATGTCTATTTTTAGTCTTACTAATGCTGCCCAACCAACATATATAAGCGGTTTCGATCATGCTCGTTTATGCGACCCTGTAATTGCAGACGATAATTATGCTTATCTCACTTTACATTCAAGTGCAGATGTTTGTGTAGGTACACAAAATGAATTGAACGTTTTAAAAATTTCTAATATTTTAAGTCCTGTTTTAGTTAAACGAATTAATCTTACTAAACCAAAAGGATTAAGCAAGGATGGTAATTTACTTTTAGTGTGTGATGATGATGCTGGAATAAAAGTATTTGATGTAACCAATCCTGAAAATCCAATATTAAAACAAACTATTGTATTAGCAGCAAGTTACGATGTGATTTGCAACAATGGTATTGCATTGGTTTCGGCTAAAGATGGATTACATCAATACAATTACAGCAATCCAAACGCTGTAGTAAAGTTGAGCAGTTTTGTTTATTAATAAATTGAAAAGTTAACAGCATCATGAAAAAAATTTATCTCATTTTATCACTTTTAATAGCTGTACATTCCTATTCTCAAAAAAAAGCAAAGCCTGTTTTTACAAGTATCAATAGTGTTGGTGCAGTTTGGGGAAGTAGTCAAAATGTAATTGTTTTGCAAACCATAAATGGATGGAGTTATGATAAATGGTTTACAGGTTTAGGTATTTCTTTCGATAGTTATGGTGCTCAAAGCACACCAATTTTTATTGATGTAAGAAGAAGCACCTTTAACAGTAAGAATTTATTTATTTATACAAATGCTGGTATTAATATTCCTTGGAGAACCACAAATTTTCCAAAAAAATATTCTTGGAATAATGAAGATGCATTTAAACTAAATAATACATTTTATGGCGAACTTGGCATTGGGTATAAAAAATTAATTGCTAATAAATCTTTCTTTGTTGTAAGTCTGGGTTATAGCTATAAACATTTTAGCTATGTAGAACAAAATGTTCAAACTTGGGGTACAGGAGGTGCATCTGGAAAAGTGGATTTTGATTATGATTTTTATTATAAAAGAATTGCTTTAAGATTAGGTGTGCAATTATAAGATGTAATTATTTTTTATAATGAATACATATAGCTTCACAAGCTTCCTCAATTAATTTAAAAGCTTTCAAAAAATCAACATCAATGCCATTCCATGGGTCAGGAACTTCATTGTCTTGATTAGGATTTAATTCATTTAAAATAAGTTTTACTTTTTCGGCATTCCATTTTTCTTCACTTATTGTTTTTACATCTTCATAGTTCATTTGATCCATAACATAAATCAAATCATAAAGATCTATATCTTCTTTTACAAACTTTCTGCATTGTTGAAAAGAAATATCAATGCCATGTTTCAAAGCCACTTTTTGCGATTGAAGGTGTGGTGCAGAACCAACGTGATAACCTGCAGTTCCTGCACTTTCAATTTTCCAATCTAATCCCTTTTCAATGCATTTATGTTGTAAAATTCCTTCGGCCAAAGGGCTTCTACAAATATTTCCTAAACAAACCATTAATATTCTCATGTAACAAAATTATTCATCTAATCTTAACTATTTTTTTTAAAATATTATGGAATTTCCCATCAATTTTATCTCAGTTTGTGGAATGCTTGTTTGTAAAAGCATTTTTTCTTTAAATTGCACAACTTATCATGGAAAAAACGGAAAGAAAAGATTGGTGGCAAATATTTCAAAACATTAGGCATATTGTAATGGCTTTATTATTTTTAGGTATGGGCTTTATGATGATTTTTGCCGAACGATACAATATTGAAGTATTGTTAAATTTTGATAAAACTTTTAGATGGCTTTTTGCAGGAATATGTATTTTATATGGATGCTTTAGATTGTTTAGAGGAGTAATGAAAAGTTAATTGATGAAAAAATATTTATTCTTAATTTTAATATGCTGTTCTTGTTCAAACAATACATCTGAAAAAGATTTTATTGAAAGCGATTCGCCTAAGCAAGGAACAATTAATATAAGTGTAGATGAAAGTTTTAAACCAGTAATTGAAGAACAGATAAAAGTATACAACTCTTCTTTTCCCGAAGCAGTTTTAAAAGTAACTTACAAGGCAGAGGTAGAGTGTTTTAAAGATTTGTATTTAGATAGTACCAGATTAATAATAGTTTCGAGAGGCTTAACAAAACAAGAAAATAGTTATTTCAAAAATTATTTATCTTTCGAGCCTAAGTATATGCAAGTGGCTTATGATGCAGTTGCAGCAATTGTAAATATTAATAATAAAGATTCGGTTTTTACAATTGATGATTTAAGAAAGATGATGATTGGAGAAAAAAAGTATACAGTAATATTAGATGGAAATAATGCAACAAGCACTGTTAAATATTTACAAGATACTATTTTGAAAGGAAAAAATTTTTCGAGTAATGTTGTAGCTGTGAATGGGAGTGCAGCTGTAATAGAAGCAATTAAATCTACTACAAATGCTATTGGGTTTGTTGGTAATAGTTGGGTGAGTAATTTTTATGATGCAAATCAAATGGAGAACTTGAAAAAAATAAAGTTAGCTCTAATTGAATGCACAAGATGTGAAGAGCCAGGTTATTTTGTTAAAGCCTCGCAAGCTTCTTTAACATATGGTCAGTACCCTTTGGCACGACACTTGTATTTTATAGTAAAAGAAAATTGGTTAGGACTAGGTTCAGGGTTTGCAAATTTTTTAAGTCTAGAACGAGGGCAGTTAATATTTAAAAGATCTTGCTTAGTACCATCAAAAATGAATTTTAATAAACGACAAGGATTAATAAAATAATTGATAAAAATTTTTTATAAAAACCAACATGAAAAAAACAAGTACATCAATAATTGCATTTTTATTTATCATGGTAACACTTCAGGCACAATCAATAGCCGATGCTGTTAAAATGATAAACTATGGAAAAAACAAGTCTGCTAAAGACATGTTGCAAAAAATGTATGAATCAAATAATAAAGATCAACATACAATTTATTGGTATGGTCAATCTATGATTGTTGTAGATGAGGTTGATGCAGCAAAGAAATTATATCAAGATGCATTGAACAATGGTGTTAATGAACCACTAATTTGGATTGGCATGGCCCATATTAATTTATTAGAAAATAATGATTGGAATGCTGCACAACAAAAATTCGAAGTAGCTATAACATCAACAACCGAAACTAAGGGTAAAAATAAAGGGAAACCAAGTGTAGTAGTATTAAATGCTATTGGACGTGCAAACTCTATTGGCCATAGTGTTAAAGATGGAAGTAGCAAATTTGGAAATGTTGAATATGCAATAGATAAATTAAAGCAAGCCACTAATATTGACCCTACAAATTCAGAAGGATTTATATACATGGGTTTATGTTATAGAAAAATGGGTGGAGAGTTTGGTGGAGAAGCTCAAAAAGCATATGTTGAAGCTATTAGCAGAGATGCAACAAATCCTTTACCTAATTATTTGATTGGTAAAATTTATCAATCACAAGATAATAAGCAGTTCATGGATCAGTATTTCAATGCAGCTTTAGCAATTGATTCAGCTTATGCACCTGTTTATTTAGATTACTATTATTATTATGCTGATAGAGATGTACCATTAGCAAAAACTTATATTGAAAAATATATTCAGTATGCCGATAAAGATTGCCACAACGATTATTTCTATGCAGATTATTTATTTAGAGCTGGCAACTATCAAGAAAGTTTAGCAAAAGCAATGTTACTAGAAAACACTGAATGCAAAGCTCGTGTTCCAGTGTTATATGCATATAATTATCAAAGATTAAACGATTCTATAAAAGCAAAAAAGTATATCGAAGATTATTTAGCTACAGCACATTTAGATAAAATTTTAATTTCTGATTACGATTTAGCAATTGCTATCGAGTCTCGTTTTCCAGGTCAAGAGCAAAAAG
>JANPAT010000168.1:0-12728 GCA_031430075.1 Chitinophagaceae bacterium
ATGTTGTTCCAGGTTTCTTAGGTGTTTTTTGTAAATACTGATGGACTATATGGTTACTGTACTGGATTATTTTTAACTTTTAATCATTTACAAAATGAACATTTACGTTGGTAACCTAAGTTGGAACATGACCAATGAGGACTTAAACACTTTATTTACTCCACATGGTGAAGTAATTTCTGCAAAAATTGTTACAGACAAATTTAAAAACGATCGTAGCAAAGGCTTCGGTTTTGTTGAAATGAGCGATGAAGATGGCAAAGCTGCTATCGCTGCATTAAACGAAACTGAGCATGATGGTCGTAAAATTGTAGTTAACGAATCTCAACCTCGCCCAGAAGGTGAACGTCGTAGTGGCGGAAACCGTGGTGGTGGTTTTGGTGGAAATCGCGGAGGCGGTGGATATGGTGGTGGAAGCCGTGGAGGCGGTGGATATGGTGGTGGAAACCGTGGTGGTGGTGGAAACTCTGGTGGAAACAGCGGAGGCGGTGGATATAACAGATATTAATCTCATCCATAAATAAAATTTTAAGGCTGTCTCATCGAGACAGCCTTTTTTATGTGCTGACTTTTAAACTTGTGTTTGTTAATTTGTAATGATTTTGAAATTATGAAAATTCTTAATAACATTTCTCTTAAGCCATATAACAGTTTTGGAATTGAAGTTAATGCAAAATATTTTGTTGATTTTACTACTACTGATGAAATTTCTGAAATTTTAAATCATGTTCAAAAAAATAATATTCCATTTTTAATAATAGGAGGGGGTAGCAATATTTTGTTTACCAAAGATTTTGATGGAATAGTAATAAAAAATAATTTAAAATCAATTGAGTTAATAAAAGAAGATGATGAATATTATTTTGTAAAAGCAGCAGCAGGAGAGGTTTGGCATCATTTAGTTTTATATTGTATTGAAAATAATTTTTCGGGAATTGAAAATTTAAGTCTCATTCCCGGAAGTGTTGGTGCAGCCCCATTACAAAATATTGGTGCCTATGGTGTTGAACTGAAAAACATATTTTATGAATTAGAAGCATTGAATATTAATTCTAAAACAGTGGAAACTTTTAGTGTTGATGATTGTGTTTTTGATTACAGAGAAAGTATTTTCAAAACACAACTCAAAAACCAATATATTATTTTAAACATTACAATTAAATTAAAAAAGCAACCTCAATTTAATATTGAATATGGAGCAATTAAAGAGGAGTTAGAAAAAATGAATTGTTCTCAATTAAATGCAAAAGCAATATCTCAAGCAGTAATTAATATTCGAAGTTCAAAACTTCCCAATCCTGCTGAAATTGGAAATGCAGGTAGTTTTTTTAAAAATCCAATCGTTAGTGAAACATTATGTACTCAATTAAAAAAAGAATTTCCAACTATTCCAATTTATACATTAAAAAATAATCAATTTAAAATTGCTGCTGGCTGGTTAATTGAGCAATGTGGATGGATGGGTTATAGGAAAGATGATTATGGTTGCCATGCAAAACAGGCATTAGTTTTAGTTAATTATGGTAATGCATCTGGCAAGGAAATATTTAATTTAAGCACTGCAATTAAAGAAAGTGTTTACCAAAAATTTAGAATTGAATTGGAACGAGAAGTTAATATTGTTTAAGGATTATTGGCAATACAAAAAGTAACAAATTTGGTATAAGCATCTGCAGTATTTATTGAATTAAAAACTCCATGCCCTTCGCCTACATATTCATTATATTGGTAAACAACTCCTGCAGTTTGTAAAGCTGTTTTTAATCTAGTACTTTGTGATAATGGAACTACTGCATCGGCTGTTCCATGAAAAATTATAGTTGGAGGAACGCCTGTTGCTACTGAAAACAATGGACTTGCATTAGTATATGTTGTTGGTGTTGATGTTGGAGTACCACCCATGAATAATTCAAATAATTGCTTTTGAATACCTACTTGAAAATTATATAAATCAGCCATATCGGTTGGTCCAAAATAATCTACAACAGCTTTCACTTTTTTATCAGAATTGTACTTATATGCTTTTAGTAAACCTAAATGTGCACCAGCACTAGCACCCATAACAACAATCTTGTTTGGGTTGTAGTGAAAATAATTTGCATTAGCAATAATGTAATCAAATGCAGTATTCACATCATTAATTTGTGTCGGCCAAAGGTTGGTTGATGGCACTGCAGCCAATTTGTAGTTTATATTAATAATTGCATAATTGCTTAAACCAGATTGAATAGCAGGAATAGTTGCATTAAAATCAGATTTATCTCCAGCAGTCCAAGCACCTCCATGAATCATTACAAAAACTTTGGTATTTGCATCTGAGCGATTGGGTGGTAAATAAATATCCATTTTTTGTGCTGGATCTACACCATATGCAACATTCATAGTATCTAATTTAATAGTTGCATTTGTTGTATTAGCAGTTGGGGCTGTATCTGTTGATTTAGTACAAGAACTTAAGTAAACAGTTAAAGCAACAATTACCAAAAAACTTTTTGCTAAAGAGAATGCAAGTATTTTCTTCATATAAAATTTTGTGTTGTGAAAATATGATTAGTTTATTAAATATGCAATTAATTTGTCGGTTGCTTTTCTTCTATGGCTGTATACACTTTTTTCTTCCAAATTCATTTCAGCAAAAGTTTTATTACTACCATCAGGAATGAAGATAGGGTCATAACCAAATCCATTTTCTCCTCTCATTTCCTCAATTATTTTTCCTTTACAAATACCTTCAAACATCATTTGCTTTCCATCAATCATTAAAGAAATTATAGTTTTAAATTGAGCTTTTCTATTTTCTATTCCTTTTAAATTCAACAATACTTTTTCAATATTTTTTTGATGATTTTTTTCATCACCTGCATATCTTGCACTTAAAACTCCAGGTTCATTATTTAAAGCTTCAACTTCTAAACCTGTATCTTCTCCAAAGGCATTTTTGTTTATGAGTTTATGAATAAAGTTTGATTTTTCAACAGCATTTTCTTCAATGGTATCATGTGGTTCAGGAATGTCAATGTCAATACCAGCTTCTTCTAAAGTGATGATGTCAAATTTATTCCCAATCACTTTTCTAATCTCCTCAACTTTATTTTTATTATTGGTAGCAAAAATTAATGTGGTCATAATTATTTAATGTTAAACATAATTTTTAAAGCATTCCACAATGCTTTTTTCTCTGTTTTCACTTCTGTAGAATTTCCTAATAAATCACTTAAATTTTCTGTTATGAGAAGGTTTGAATTATTGAATTGTTGCACTTTATTTTTTGAAAAGATAAGTGGTAACTCAAATTGTTTAATATTAATACCCATCATTAAAAGAAATTCGAATGGAATACTATTTTTTATCGTTGAATAATTTAAATTTTTATTAGCAATATTTATGATTGCTACATCAGCTAAACTTAAATTACATGCTTGTAACAAATTCGTCAAAAGCTGTAATTTATCATCAGCAATAAAAACAGCCTCATTATCTTCTAACACAATTACAATATTTTTTTTATTCTCGCCCAAAAATTCCAATGAATTTCTAATCTGTTCTTTTTGTGCTGTTGTATTTACAGTGTTTATCAGAGCATTTTTATAAATGTCTATAATTAAAAACTTTGGTAATTTAGCTTCTTTAAAACTCATGACTAATTTTATGTTAACAGTTGTTAGTTTTTTGCTTTATTTTGCATCAAATATATAGCTATGGAAACAGATATTGGTATTAACGTAACACGAGTAGAAAGTAGTAAGTTAAATGACATTAATTTAGACAATATTCCTTTTGGTAAATATTTCAGCGACCATATGCTTGAAGCTGATTATGAAAATGGTGAATGGAAAAACGTTGAAATTAAACCATATCAACCCCTTGTAATTGAACCATCTTTAGCAGCTTTACATTATGGGCAAAGTATTTTTGAAGGAATTAAAGCTTATAAAGATGCTGATGGGAATGGATACATTTTTAGACCACAAGAAAATTTTAAAAGATTTAACCTTTCTGCTGAACGTATGTGTATGCCTACCATTCCTGAAGAAATTTTTATTGATGGTATGAAGCAATTAATTGCTTTAGATAAAAATTGGATTCCTTTTAAAGAAGATCACACCATGTACATTCGTCCTTTGATGTTTGCTACTGATACTTTGTTAGGTGTTCGACCATCTGATACCTACAAATTTTTTATTTTATTAAGTCCTTCTGGACCTTATTATACTTCACCAATGAAGATTTATGTAGAAGAAAAATATTCTCGTTCTGTAAAAGGTGGTGCAGGATTTTCTAAAAATGCAGGTAATTATGCAACAAGTATGATTGCTGCAAAAGAGGCAAGAGCCAAAGGATATGATCAAGTTTTATGGACAGATCCTATTGAACATAAGTGGTTGCAAGAAGTAGGAATGATGAATGTAATGTTCATTATTGATGGTGTTGCTGTAACTCCAGAACTGAGTGAAGGAACTATTTTAAATGGTGTTACAAGAAATAGTGCTATTGTGCTTTTAAAAGAAATGGGCATTAAGGTTGAAGAAAGAAGATTAAGTATTGATGAAGTTGTTGTAGCTTATAAAAATGGAAAGTTGAATGAGGTTTTTGGTTGTGGCACTGCAGCAACTATTGCTCCAATAAAAGAATTAGGTTATGGTGATTTTAAAATGCCGTTCGATGTAGAAACTTTTAAAATTGCCAATCAATTAAGAAAAACAATGGATGATATTAGATATTCACGAATTCCTGATACGCATGGTTGGATGGTTAAAATTTAATTTTTCTTCATATAAAAAAGAGAGCCACAACAATGTTGTGGCTCTCTTTTTAAAATGTTTTTTTTAACTAAACGCTTCCTTTACTTTATCGAAAAAGCTTTTATCTTTTTTATCGGGGTTGGGTTTAAAGTTTGGGCTTTGATTTAATTTTTCTAACATTTCTTTCTCTTCAGTAGAAACATTTTGGGGTGTCCAAACACTTACTTGAATTAACTGATCTCCTTTTGCATATCCTTGAACTTCAGGGAAACCTTTTCCTTTTAAACGTAGAATTTTACCACTTTGTGTACCAGCAGGAATTTTCACTTTTGCCCTACCTGTAATGGTAGGTACTTCAACCTCTGTTCCAAAAACTACATCAGAAAAAGTTAAGTTTAAATCGTAGGCAACATTTAATCCATCTCTTTCTAATTCAGGATGTGCTTCTTCTTGAATTTGTATAATTAAATCTCCAGGATAACCACCCCTTTCTCCAGCATTACCTTTACCACTCATGCTTAATTGCATACCCTCTTGTACACCTGCAGGAATTTCTATGTTAATCATTTCTTCTCCAAAAACCCTGCCTTCTCCTTTACATGAACCACATTTTGCTGTAATTGTTGCACCTTCTCCATTACAAGTAGGACAAGTTGTAACTGTTTGCATTTGACCTAAAAAAGTATTTTGAACTCTTTTTACTTGGCCATTTCCTCCACAAGTTCCACATTTTTGAAAACTGCTTTTATCCTTAGCTCCATTACCACCACAGGTATTACAAGCAACGTGTTTTTTTACTTTAACTTGTTTTGTAACACCGCTAGCAATTTCAGCATAAGTTAATTTGAGTTTTATTCTTAAATTACTTCCACGTTGACCAGTTGATTGTGATCTTCCTCCATTTCTTCCACCAGTTCCACCAAAAAAACTACCAAACATATCGTTGCCACCAAAAATGTCTCCAAAATGGCTGAAAATATCTTCCATATTGGTATTATGAAAACCACCACCTGCAGTACCAGGTCCAAATGCTTGATGTCCGTATCTATCGTACTTAGCACGTTTATCTGTATCGCTTAATACTTCGTATGCTTCTGCTGCTTCTTTAAATTTTTCTTCGGCTGCTTTATCTCCAGGGTTTCTATCTGGGTGATATTGCATAGCAGTTTTTCGATATGCTTTTTTTATTTCATCAGCATTTGCAGTTTTGCTTACACCTAGTATTTCGTAGTAATCTCTTTTTGACATAACTATTTTATTTAATAATTCGACAATTCGACAATTTATAATTGTCGCTTTATCAAAATATTTTATTTGCCCACAACTACTTTAGCAAATCGAATGATTTTATCGTTAAGAAAATATCCTTTTTGAACTTCATCAATTACTTTACCAACTAATTCTTTAGAAGGTGCTGCAATTTCAGTAATCGCCTCATGTTTTTCAACATCAAATTCTTGTTGAAGACTTTCCATTGGTTTAATACCTTTAGCAAATAAGGTTGATTTGATTTTATTAAAAACCAATTTTATTCCTTCTTTTTGTGAATTTAAATCATCATTAGTAGCAAATTGTTTTTCGGCCCTATCTACATCATCCAAAACATCTAAAAGAGAAACTAAAACATCTTTACTTGCTGTTTGAATTAATTCTAATCTTTCTTTTGATGTTCGTCTTTTATAATTTTCAAACTCAGCCATTAACCTTAAATACTTATCTTTTTGTTCTGTAAGTTCAGATTGTAGTTTTTCTGTTTCAGAAATTTCTAATCCTTCAGGTTTTGTTGTTGCTGTAATTTCGTCAGTGGTTGTTGTAGGTTCTACTTTATCTTGTTCTATTTCTACATTTTCGTTCTCTTGCATAACTATTTTATCGATTTGTGAATGATTGTCAATTTTTTTGCCATTTGAGGATTTAAGCAAAATTGTCAGTTAAATTATTGTCCTTGTGCCAAGCTATACCCTTTTACACCAGCCCAGCTATTTAAAATTTCTAAACTGCAAATTTTAAAATCTCCACTTAAACTTACATAAAGTCCAATAACATCTTGTTGATTTAAAGGGTAATCATCAATACTTTCAAAACGTGCATTGTATTGGTTTACTAAATTGGTGTACTTGCTTCCTGTTGGCCAAACTTGAGTACCACGATTACTGATACTTACTAATTTAAATTTAACGCCTGCATGTCGTAAACATTTATTGGCAATTTCGTTGGGTTGAAGATTACTTTCAACAAACAAATCAACACCAGTAATTTTTTCTTGAACAGATTCTGTACTCTCTAACATGGGATTTTTATCGAGGTGTAAAACTGTACAAGTATTCTCTACATCATTTAAATATGGTTTTGAATTGTGTTTTGGAGCTTTTCCGAAATTTCCAATAATGGCTTCAACAAATTCTGTTGTATTTAATGCTTTGGTGTTTTTATCTCCAAAATCTCCAGTATGAACGCCACTTTCAAGTGTGTATAACAAAGCATTTTCTATAAGATTTGAAGCTTCCATTAAACCTAAATGTTGTAACATGCCAATACCACTTAATAATAAAGCAGTTGGATTAGCAATATTTTTTCCTGCAATATCTGGTGCAGTTCCATGTACTGCTTCAAAAATTGAAATATGATCACCAATATTTGCAGAAGGAGCAAAGCCCAAACCACCAACTAGTCCTGCACATAAATCACTTACAATATCGCCTTGTAAATTGGTTAATACTAAAACATCAAAAATTTCTGGACGAGTTACCAATTTCATACATAAGTCATCAACAATAATATCATCGGCTTTTAACTCAGGGAATTGTTTAGCAACTTCATAAAACACTTCTAAAAACAAGCCATCAGTAATTTTCATGATGTTGGCTTTGTGGCCACAAGTTATTCTTTTAGCTCCTTTTTTCTTAGCCATTTCAAAAGCATATTGAATAACTTGTTTACTTCCAGGACGTGTAATAAATCTTCTGCTTAAAGCTACATCATGTGTAAGCATATGTTCAATACCACCATAAGTATCTTCAATATTTTCTCTAACAACAGTGATATCAATTGGAATTCCAGCTTTGCTAAAAACTGTCTCAACACCATGCAGTGTTAAGAATGTTCTTTTATTAGCATAAGTGTTCCAAGTTTTTCGTGCAGTTACATTTATACTTTTTACTCCTTTACCCTTTGGCGTTTCCATGGGTCCTTTAAATAAAATGCCCACAGATTCTATAGTTTGTTGAGCTTCTGGGGTCATTCCATTGCTGAAACCTTTGTCAAAAACCCATTTGCCCATTTCAACTACTTCGTATTGCAAGGGTACTTTTGCTGCATTAAAAACATGTAAAACTGCATCCATTATTTCTGGTCCAATTCCATCTCCTTTGGCAACTGCTATCTTAAACATATTTTAAATTTTGTGCAAATAAACTATGATTTTTTTTAATGAAGGCATAACCGTTCTCCATTTACTATTATTTAACATCTTTAAGTAAATCATTATATTTTTTGATAACTGAAAGTGTTGATGTGTCTGTATTGTATACAGAATACCAACCTTGTTGTTCATGAGGAGGATCTCCTGTAAAATCGTCTCCACTTTTCCACCAACCAGCATATTTTTTTGGTCTGCCTTCACCACTCCAAGCCCAAAAATTTGCACCACTCGCTTTTTTATTTTTTATATTTTGATAAATGATATTGAAAATGTGATTAAAATAATCATCTCTCATTTTTGTTGATGCAGTAATATCAAAACTTCCTTCATTTCTCGAAATTCCAAATTCTTCTAAAACAAATGGCTTATTAAGTTTTACTGCAAGTTCAATATGTTGTTTAATATAATGGGTAGCTTTTTTAATTGCAGAATCATATGTTTTTGAATGATTTTTTGGGTCGTATAAATTCCAATTTTGTACCCAAAGATGAGCAGTAGTATAGTCAATAAATTTACTTTGATGTGTTTCAATAAAAGGCAAACCATTATAATCTGGTGTTGTAGTTAACCCTTCGCTTCCAACAGAAACTAAATGATTAGCATCGAGATGTTTAATAAATTCTGCAGATTCATCAATCCACTTTAAATAGTTTGCAACATTTTTCATACCTCTTGGTTCATTACATAATTGCCAACTCATAATTGTTGGATCATCTTTATATAAAATATTGGTGATTGAGTTTTTTCGATTAATAATTTTAGAAATAGCATTTCGATACATTTTTTTTGCCAACGTATCACTATAGAATGTAGCAGTAACTTTTTGGTACAAATCCCAATCTTGTTTGCTTAAAGTATCCATGGGATAAGGTATGGTATCAATGCTTCCAGCCCATTGCAAGTATTGAGCAAACCCTCCTGTCCAAGGCCAAAAATTACTTAAACATACCACTGCATACATGTTTCTTTTTTTCATTTCAACCAATAAAAAATCTAAGCCTCTTGTAATATCTTCTCTCACATTTTCAGCATGATTATTTGCTGGAATAATTCTGTAGGGTTCTGTATCAGGCCCTTCCGCTAAAGCCATAATTCTTAAATTAGTAATGCCTAAATCTTGTAATTGATTTAGTTCTCTTTGCAATCTTTTTTTATCAGAATAGCCTAAATGCATACCATACCAAAGGTTAGCACCTATATAGCTATAAGCTTTATCGTTCTTTAAAAATTGTGTTCCATTAACCTTTATGAAATTATTTTTTGGGGTAACCTTATTTATTTGAGCTGAAGAATTAATATGATTGAAACCAAAAAAAAGTATAACTAAGTAGAGTATATTTTTCATAAAGTGCTATTTTTAAAGATGATTTTGGATTTTAATTGATTATATCTTTTATTCATGCAATCATATTCGAATCTTATTTATAAGCAAATACCTAGCCTAAGGTTTTTTATTCCAATTTGTTTAGGAATTGTTTTGCAATATCACCTAAAAATTTCATTTGTATTCATTGTTATAATCTTAAGCATTTCTTTATCATGTTCAATTCTTTTCAACTTATTAAAGATTCATGTCAGGTTCAGATTTGCGTGGGTTAAAGGTATATTTTTTAGTGTGTTGTTTATTGCTTTAGGAGCTTTACTTTCTTTTTGTAAACAAGTTCAGCATTCGCCAAGTTGGATTGGAAATTATTTGAAATCAAAAGAGCCAGTAATTGTTACACTTAAAGAAAATTTAGTAACAAAGCAGAAAAGTTTTAAGGTTTTAGCAAGTGCTGAAGCAATTTTTGTAAACAAACAATGGAAACTTGTTGATGGAGATATTTTGTTATATTTTAAGAAAGATAGTTCACCACCAAAATTGCAATATGGTGATCAAATCATTATTAGAAATAACCTAGTAAAAATTATTAACTCTGGAAATCCAGGTGGTTTTGATTATGCTAGATTTTGTTCATTTCAAAATATTTCTTATCAAGGTTTTTTAAAAGGCTCCGACTATAATATTCTTTCAACAAAAAAGTATCATTGGTTTACAAAAACATTATTAGATTATAGAATAAAAATACTTTCTATTCTCAGAAAAAATATAAAAGGTAAAAATGAAATTAGTATTGCTGAAGCATTGTTAATTGGTTATAGAGAAGAATTAGATAGAGATTTAGTTAGGGCTTTTAGTAATACAGGCGTGGTTCATATTATTGCTATTAGTGGTTTGCATTTGGGAATGATTTATGGGTTGATTGTAGTTTTATTTAGGTTGTTTAAAAAAAATAAATGGACTAATATTCTTAAACTCATTTCAGTTATTGTAGTGCTATGGTTGTTTAGTTTTATTGCAGGCTTACCGCCTTCATTATTAAGAAGTGCCATTATGTTTACTTGCATTGCTTTAGGTGATGTAATAAGTAAAAAAGCTAATATTTATAATGGTTTGGTGATTTCTGCTTTAATAATTTTAATCATCAATCCATTTAGTTTATGGGATGTTGGTTTTCAACTTTCCTACACTGCAGTTTTAAGTATTGTAATATTTTCTACCATAATAAAAAAAGCAATTTATTTTAAAAATAAATTGTTAGCAGCATTTTGGAATTTGAATGCCATTACCTTATCTGCACAAATTTTAACCTTGCCTATTGTATTATATCATTTTCATCAATTTCCTAATTTGTTTTTATTTACGAATTTATTTGCTGTTCCTTTTTCTGGGTTAATACTTTATACCGAAATTGTTTTGTTACTAATAAGTTGGTCATCATCTATTGCTTTAGTTATTGGTAATTTTATTGAGCAATTAATTTTTATACTAAATCAGTTTGTGTTACAAGTAAACGTACTGCCATTTGCAACATGGGAGTCGATTCAAATTAGTATACCACAAGCCATTTTATTTTATGCATTTTTAATTGCATTAAGTTATTGGGTATTTAATAAAAAAATAAAATATTTTTTATTTGCATTTATTTTATTTGCAAGTTTAATTATTGTTAGAAGTATTGATTTTATTTTACGCTATCATCAAAAGAAAATTATTGTTTATAATGTGCCCAGTCATACTGCAATTGATATTATGGAAGGAAGAAAATTCAATTTTTTGGGAGATGAAAATTTAATGAAAGATGGATTTTTAAGAAATTTTCATATTAAGCCATCAAGAATTTTGCATCGAATTAATTATTCTGATTCAATGCAACAGATTGTTGTAAAAGCGAGTATAATTTTATCTAAAAGCAAGAAAGTTTTGCATATAACTAAGAATACAGTTACTATTCCTCAACACACGAAATGGGATGTAATTGTTATTTCAAAAAATCCAAAAATTTCCATAGCCAAACTTTCTGAACTTACAAAGTGTAAACAATTTGTTTTTGATGGAAGTAATAGTTTATGGAAAATCAATCAATGGAAAAGGGAATGCGATAGCCTACATTTGCAATATCATATTTGTTCCTTACAAGGGGCGTTTGAAATGAATTTGTAATGGCATTTACCAGTAATCATAAGGCTTATATTGCATTAGCTGCAACAAGTTTAATTTGGGGCACTACTTGGGTTGCCATGAAGTTTGGTTTAAAAGGTTTGCCACCATTAGAATTAGCTTCAATTCGTCAATTTATTGCTGGGAATATTTTTATTATTTTCTTTTTGTTTAAAAAAGAATCAATACCCACTTTACAACAATTTAAAAAGTTATTTTTTTTAGCCATTCTCACTTTTGTTTTAGCCAATGCAGTAAGCACTTGGAGTTTAAAATTTATTTCAAGTGGATTAGGAGCATTAATTGGAGCTTTGTATCCGTTAAGTGTGGTAATTATTGAGTTTTTCTTTTTTAAAAACAAAAGCATAAATTATTTAACTGTAATTGGAATACTATTAGGTATTTGCGGAATTGTTTTTGTATTTTATGACAATGCTTTTGGAGTGCATCCTAAAGGGTATATTTTCGGAATTTGCTTGGCTATTATTGCTATGTTAGCTTGGAGTGTAAGTAGCATCTTAATATCCAGAAAATATATACAAATAAATCCATATTTTGGTATGGGTTGGCAAATGTTAATTAGCTCTATTATTGTTGGAATTTTTAGTATTTCCTCTGAAGAAATTGTAGCAATATCAGATATTTCATTTTCTACTTGGATGGCCATTACTTATTTAATTATTGCTGGTTCAATAATAGCCATTGTGGCGTTTATATATTCATTAAAACATCTTAATCCTGCTATTGCTGTTTTGTATGCTTATATTAATCCTATTATAGCAATGATTACGGGTTCAATTTTGTTAAATGAAAAATTAACTGCTATAATTATTATAGGTTCATTGATTACATTAACAGGTGTTTATTTAGTGAATTTTAGCATGAAGAAAATCCGTGAAAAAGAATTAGCAGGATAAGGTTTAAAAATTTACACTACAAAAAAGCCTTCAATTAAGAAGGCTTCATTTGTTTATAAAAAAAGTTTTTACATTATATCCATTGCTTTAGCAAAGTGAGTACAAGTTCCAGGTAATGCTAGCCAAAAAAATTGTCTAACACTTGGAGTAATCAACATAAATAAAAG
>JANPAT010000169.1:0-2630 GCA_031430075.1 Chitinophagaceae bacterium
CCGAAGCGGCAGAGCAGGGTTATGAAGCATTGCTTGGCGGTGTGTTTGAAACAGGCATTCCTTTTACTGCAAGTGAGTCTCCTCTCACAGTTATTCGTAATGGTAAAGAAAAAACTATTTATGTAAATTTTATTTTCGAGCCTTTATATGATACGGAACATAAAATTGATGGTGTGTTTTCTGTAGCTTCAGATGTAACAGAGCAGGTTGTATTAAGAAAAAAAATTGAAGAAAGTGAACAACGTTTTCGCTCACTGGCAAATGAAGTTCCCATGCATATTTTTATTATAGAACCTGATGAGGAAGCTACCATTAGCTATTGGAACAAAAACTGGTTGAATTATACCGGGCAAACGATGGAAGAAGCACTTGGCACAGAATGGTTAGGGGTAATGCACCCCGATGATGTGCAGGGTATAATGGATGTGTATGTGCCGGCATTTAAAAAACGCCAACCGTATTTTTTAAGTGGAATAAGAATAAAACGGCACGATGGCGAATACAGGTGGCATTCGGTTAAGTCTAATCCGCGATATTTGCCCAATGGCGAATTTATGGGGTATATAGGTGTGGGTATAGATATTCATGAAAGCAAACTATTTGAAGACGAATTGATGGAAGCAAAGGTATCTGCAGAAAGTGCTACTAAGTCCAAACAACAGTTTTTATCTAACATGAGCCACGAAATTCGAACTCCGTTAAATTCCATATTAGGATTTACAAATGTGTTATTGAAAACTGAACTGGGCGTTGAACAAAAAGAATTTGTACAGGCTATACATACAAGCGGCGAGTCTTTAAACTTGCTTATAAATGATATACTTGATTTGGCAAAAGTAGATGCAGGCAAAATGACATTTGAAAAGCAACCATTTGAAATACGCAAATCAATAACCTTGCTGCTACATTCTTTTGACCTGAAAATAAAAGAAAAGAATGTAGAACTTATAAAAGAATACGACAGCAAAATACCATCAATGCTATTGGGCGATTCAGTAAAATTAAATCAGGTTATTTTAAACCTTACAAGCAATGCCGTAAAATTTACACACAAAGGAAAAATTAAACTAAGTGTCAAATTACTAAGCGAAGACAAAGAAAATGTGACCATAGAATTTGTAGTTACCGATACAGGAATTGGCATTGCTGACAATAAATTAAATTCAATTTTTAATGCTTTTGAACAGGCTGAAATTAGCACATCTACTTCTTATGGAGGAACAGGGTTAGGCCTTGCTATTGTTAAACAATTAGTAGAAGGTCAAGGAGGAAGTATTAACTTAAGGAGTAAGCTCGGTGAAGGTTCAACATTTAGCTTTATCCTCACTTTTGGAAAAACAAATATAAAATCAGAAGCAGAGGTAGTGATACCAAAATTGGATTTAAAAACTAAAAACCTGAGGGTATTAGTAGCCGAAGATGTTGCATTAAATCAATTACTAATCAAAATTATTTTAAGTGATTTTGGATTTGATTATGAAATAGTAGATAATGGAAAAATAGCAATAGAAAAAATGCAAACCAACACCTATGATATTATTTTGATGGATTTGCAGATGCCCGAAATGAATGGGTTTGAGGCTACAGAATATATACGAAAAACAATGAAATCTCAAATTCCTATAATTGCTTTAACAGCAGATGTAACCACAACAGATGTTTCCAAATGCAAAGAATTTGGAATGGATGATTACATTTCCAAACCTATTAACGAAAACGAATTATACAGAAGAATAGTAGCGTTGGTAAAAAAGAAATACTAATTATTGATGAACAAATTTAACATCGAAAGAACGCATACAATATTGTAATCTTTTTTTATATTCTCTAGAATTATGAATTGAATGTAAATGAGGATGAAAAACAATAAGATTTGGCCTTCCTGAAGGAATATTATACAATCGAAAAAATGAGGGTTACCGAACCTTGAGGGTAAATTGCATTTTTTATTTAAACTTAAACTGGGCAAACATTCTAACAAACAAAAAGTCGGAAACAAAAGCATTCTTGCTAATATTTCCGACTTTGTGGAGAATAGCGGGGTCGAACCGCTGACCTTTTGCATGCCATGCAAACGCTCTACCAACTGAGCTAATTCCCCTAAAGGTTGCAAATATAAAAGAATAGAACTAACTTAGTTTTGATTAATTTTATTTTAAATAAATCAAATAGTTTTTGATGCCTAAAGTAATAATAATAAATAGAACCTTACTTAAATTGCATTTTTTAAAATCATACTAATAATTAGTTAAGTTTCATCCAAATAACCTCAAAATAAATTAAGAAGTCTATATATGAATTTTGAAAAGCTGATATACAAAGTAAATAACTGGAACGACTTCAAGAAAGTTTTAGAATCTAAATCAAAACTTGAAAAGGGAAATGCTTTTGAAATACTTACAAAATTCTATCTACAATACAATCCAGTATATAAAAGCAAACTAAAAAATGTTTGGTTACAAAAAGAAGTTACACCAAGCATATTAAAGAAACTGAATTTACCTTCAAATGATCAAGGTATAGATCTAATTGCCGAAACATTTGAAGGAGATTTTTGGGCTATACAATGCAAATATTTACAAGAAGAAGAACACACACTCTCTCACAGAACAATTTCAACATTCATATCA
>JANPAT010000170.1:0-2494 GCA_031430075.1 Chitinophagaceae bacterium
TTCTACTTTAATTGTAGTTTGTTCTTGTAAATGTTTATCATAAGTATTTCTTAAATTTTTATAAGAATTTCCCTCGTATAAAAATGAAATGATAAACCAAATGAATAACATTAAAGGCACAACAATTGTCATAATCATATTTTTTATTTCATGCTTTAAATGCATAAAATAAGCAACAATGTAAAATGCTTTTGCACACATTAATATTAAAATGGTTCCTTTAATAAATATGATCATTGAATGACTCATGGTTGCATGAGAAAAATACATCCAATATCCTAATGCCAATTCGATTAAAGTTAATATTGAAAGAATCCAAGTTATTTTCCAGATTTCTTTTTTTACTGCTGCGTAAGTTTCAGCATTATATTGATGTGCCATTCTTATAGTTATTTTCTTTTAAACAATTTATTAAACTAGATAGAAAAGAGTGAATACAAATACCCAAACTAAATCTACAAAGTGCCAGTATAAACCTGCTTTTTCTATCATTAAATAATGGCCACGTTTTTCGAAAGTGTTATTTAAGGTCATAATTAACATAACAATATTAATAATTACACCACTAAATACGTGAAAGCCATGAAAGCCAGTTATAGTAAAGAAGTAATTGGTGAAATTTGTTGTAGCATGTGTACCATCTGCATTTACAAAAGGATTTTTACCCCACCATGCACCTTCTTGAAATAAGTGGGCCCATTCCCAAGCTTGACAACCTAAAAACATTGCCCCACCAATGATGGTTAGAATTAAATTTCGAACTACTCCTTTTTTATCTTGATGATGACCAGCTTGTACAGCCAATACCATTGTTACAGAACTTACAATAAGTATAAAAGTCATTAAACTTACAAATACTAATGGTGCTGCAGCAGAACCTTCTGCTTTAAAAGGATAAGAACTGAACACATGATTAGGATCGGGCCATCCATTTGTTGAAAAACGAATGGTACCATAAGAAATAAGGAATGCTCCAAAAGTAAAAGCATCACTCATTAAAAAGTACCACATCATTACTTTTCCATACTCGAGGTTAAAAGGGCTTTTACCGCCATTCCACCATTTTGTGTTTTGTACTGCTGTTGTTGACATAAGTTAGTCTAAAAATTTCGTGGCAAAAATATCTGGTTATAACCAAACTTGAAGCAATTAGAAGAATTATTTTATTAGAAAAAATCTTCTTTTAAACTTCTATCTCATAAAAATTAAAAATATTAATAAATAAATCCAAAGCACATCTACAAAATGCCAATATGCAGCTATTATTTCTGCTCCTACAACATTTACTTTCATGTTTCTATTAAAAACATTTTTTATTGACATTACTATTAATGCCATTACTCCTCCTAACACATGAATACTATGTAATCCAATTATAATTAATAAAAAAGAAGCTCCTGGATTACTGTTTCTGCCAATAAATTGAACCCCCGACTGATCCAAAGTTTTAAAACCAAAATATTGCATTATGGTAAAAACAATACCTAAAAATGCAGTTAACAGCAAATACTTTTTGTACTCTTTTATTTGTTCTGATTTTGCAAATTTTAAAGCCATGTGTAAGCTAAGGCTGCTAATAAGAATCACTAGAGTGCTCCATATAAAAATATTTGGTAAGTTGACACTTATAACGTTATCCTGACTTTTTTTAACAACGTAAGCACTTGTTAAACCTGCAAACATCATACAGATGCTGCCAATTGCAACCCACATTAAAAATTTATGTGGATGTAATTTTTGAGGTTGATTAGAGCTAATTGTATTCATATTAAATTCCATTTAAAAAATATTTTATTGAACTACAGGAATTTTATCCCAGAGTAAAGCCAAATAAACAATAGGCAAATAAATATAACTACTGAACATTACTCTCCTTGCAGCTTTCACATCCATTGTAATATACAACCTTATACATTGCATTACCATGAATAAATTGGCAATAATTAAAATCCACATGCTGGTGTTTCCTGTCATTCCAAAATAATGTGGCAAAACACCAATGGGTATCATAAGTACACTGTACATAATTGCTTGAATGGCTGTAAACTTTGTGGGCCCTTCTTTGCTGGGTAATAACTTGAATCCAACTTTTGTATAATCTTGATGTGCAACCCAAGCAATTGCCCAAAAATGTGGGAACTGCCAAATAAATTGTATGGCAAATAAAACCAATCCTCCTGTCCAACTAATTTGTTCTTCAATTCCAAAACTTGCAATCCAACCAATTAAACAAGGAAATGCTCCTGGAAAAGCACCCACCAAAACAGAAATAGAGTTTATTTTTTTAAGTGGTGTATAAATATATGCATATAAAAAAAGGCTAAATGCCGATAATAATGCCGATGTTAAATTAAAAAATTGCCACATCATTAAACAACCTACCACACCTGCAATTAAAGCAAATATCATTGCTTCGTTTACACTCATTCTTCCTGATGCAACAGGGCGATTAGCTGTACGTTTCATTAAGGCATCAGTATCTTTTTCTACAGCT
>JANPAT010000171.1:0-14587 GCA_031430075.1 Chitinophagaceae bacterium
CAAAACATGTTGCTTAAAGGCGATATTGACAAAATTGAAGTTGTAAAAGTTAAAGATATTGTTCGTATTTACATTAAATCTGATAGTATTTCTAAACCCTATTATGAAAAAAGATTTAAAACAAAATATACACCTGAAAAAATTAAAGATGTAGCACTTTTTCAATACGAAATAGGCGATGCAAAAGTGTATAAAGAGCAAATTGAAACTTATTGCAAAGAGAATAATGTTGCTGCCCCTAAAATAATTGTAATTACAGATCCAGAATTTTTTGGTCCTTTTAGTACTTCATTAATCTCAATCATCATCATGGTAGGTGCCATGATTTTATTAATGAGAAAAATGGGTGGTGGAGCTTCTGGTGGTGGAGCTGGTGGAATTTTTAATATAGGTAAATCTAAAGCAACCTTATTCGATAAAGGCACAAAAGTGAATATTACATTCTCTGATGTTGCTGGTTTAGACGAAGCAAAAGTTGAAGTAATGGAGATTGTAGATTTTCTTAAAACTCCTCAAAAATATACAGCACTTGGTGGCAAAATACCAAAAGGTGCTTTGTTAATTGGTCCTCCAGGTACAGGTAAAACTTTATTAGCAAAAGCAATGGCAGGCGAAGCTCAAGTTCCTTTCTTTAGCTTAAGTGGAAGTGATTTTGTTGAAATGTTTGTTGGTGTTGGTGCAAGCAGGGTACGTGATTTGTTTAAACAAGCTCGTGAAAAAGCTCCTTGTATTATTTTTATTGATGAGATTGATGCTATAGGTAGAGCAAGAGGAAAAAATGCAGTAATGAGTAATGATGAAAGAGAAAATACTTTAAATCAATTATTGGTTGAAATGGATGGATTTGGTGGCGATAGTGGAATTATTATTCTTGCTGCAACAAATAGACCCGATGTATTAGATTCTGCATTGTTAAGACCAGGAAGATTTGATAGACAAATAAGCATTGATAGACCAGATGTAAAAGGCAGAGAAGCGATTTTTAAAGTGCATTTAGGTCCGATTAAAGTTTCAGAAAATTTAGACATTCATAAATTGGCAGAACAAACACCAGGCTTTGCAGGTGCTGATATTGCTAATGTTTGTAATGAAGCAGCATTAATTGCAGCTCGTAATAATAAGACTGGTGTTGATATGAAAGATTTTCAAGATGCTATTGATAGAGTGATTGGTGGATTGGAAAAGAAAAACAAAATCATAGCACCACATGAAAAAGAAATTATTGCTTATCACGAAGCTGGACATGCTGTTTGTGGATGGTTTTTAGAACATGCCAACCCATTATTAAAAGTAACCATTGTACCCAGAGGAACAGCTGCTTTAGGTTATGCCCAATACACACTTAAAGAACAATACTTATACGATATTGAACAATTGATGGATCAAATTTGTATGACCTTAGGTGGACGTGCAGCCGAAGAAATTATTTTTGGAAAAATATCAACTGGAGCCAGTAACGATTTACAGCAAATTACAAAAATTGCTTATAGCATGGTTACTGTTTATGGTATGAATCCTAAATTGGGCAATGTTAGTTTTTATGACCCCACTCAAGAAAACACTTTCACCAAACCATTTAGTGAAGAAACTGGAAAAATTATTGATGAGGAAGTTAGAAAAATTATTGAAGAAGCTTACATCAGAACAAAAAAATTGTTAACTGAAAAAAGAGCTCAAGTTGAAACTATTGCAAGAACATTATTAGAAAAAGAAGTTTTGCATAAATCTGATGTGGAAGAATTGATTGGTAAAAGACCTTATGAAGAAAAAAAGATTTTAGAAGTGGAAGATGAAATTACTGATGTACCTAAAGAAAATATCATTCCAACAATTACAGAATCTGCAGAAACTAAAGAAGATTAATTGCAAGCAAGAGAAAACATACTAAGTAAAATAAGACAGGCACTTAATAAACCAGTGCCTGTTCCTTTTGTAGATAGAGTTTCATCGGCACCAGTTTTTCATCCTTCAACAAAAGAGTTAGAAGTTGAGTTTGCTGAAAACTTTACTAAACTTCAAGGTCGATTTGTATTTTGTGAAAATAGAAATGAGTTGGTGCAACAACTTAACATACTTTTAGAATCAAAAGGATGGAAAGATATTTATTGCAAGGAAGTATTAGTTAGAGATTTATTAAAAAATGCTGGATTTGAAAACTTCAATGATACCATTCAATTAAGTGATTGTAGTGCTTCAATCACTAGTTGTGAAAACTTAATTGCAAGAACAGGAAGTATTGTTTTATTGAGCAATAATGAAAGTGGAAGAGCAGCTAGTGTGTATGCACCCATTCATATTTGTATTGCATTTACCCATCAGTTGGTGTATGATATTTCTGAGAGTTTATTATTAGTAAAAAATAAGTTTGAAAATAATTTGCCTTCAATCATTACTTTGGCAACTGGCCCTAGCAGAACTGCAGATATTGAAAAAACTTTAGTGGTGGGCGTTCATGGTCCAAAAGAAGTTTTTTGTTTTTTGTTGGATGAATAAACTATACTATCCCTTCTCTCACTAAATCATGTAGCTGAATTATGCCTAAGTATTGAGTGTTATGTACAACTAAAAGCTGATTAATATCAAAATTTCTCATTTGTTCTAAAGCATTCACTGCTAAGCTTGAAGCTTCAATTTGTTTAGGATTTATTGAACAAATATCTTTTGCAACAACAGTGTTGTTCAGCATATTTTTTTCTAACATTCTTCTTAAATCGCCATCAGTAATAATTCCTTTAATGTTATTATTTTCATCAACAACAGCAGTTGCACCTAATTTGCTTTTTGTAATTTCAATTACAATTTCTTTTAAAGAAGCAGTTTCTAAAACTTTAGGTGCATAGGTTTTGTTATATAAATCATCAACCCTTAAATACAATCTTTTTCCTAAGTTTCCACCAGGATGATATTTTGCAAAATCAGTTGTATTAAACCCATTAATTTCCATTAAAGCAATAGCTAACGCATCTCCCATAACCATTTGTGCTGTTGTACTTGACGTTGGAGCAAGATTATTTGGACAAGCTTCCTGACTAACAGTTGTGTTTAATAAAACATGAGTATGTTGAGCCAAATAGCCAGATAAATTACCAGTAATTGCAATTAGCGTATTGCCAAAATTTTTGATTAGAGGCACCAACAGTTTTATTTCAGGACTTTCACCACTCTTACTAATAATCAATACAACATCTTCTTTTTGTATCATGCCTAAATCGCCATGTATAGCATCTGCAGCATGCATAAACAAAGCTGGGGTCCCTGTAGAATTAAATGTTGAAACAATTTTTTGTCCTACAATGGCACTTTTACCAACACCACTTACAATTAATCTGCCTTTGCTTTCTAGAATGGTTTTAACTGCAATAACAAATTGATCGTTAATTAAATTACTTAACTCAAGAATAGATTGTGCTTCTATTTCAATTGTTTTTTTTGCCGAGAGAATAATGTTGTTATTCATTAGAACTGCAAATTTAATGTAGCAAAACTGTATTTGATCATAGTATGTTAAAAATATTACAATAACAAATCAGTTCCTTGTATGTGCTTTTAGTTTAATATATCTTCAACGCCCTTAAAAAAAATAGTGTTATATTTAGCACTACTTAAAATCATAAAATAAAGATTTTTATTTATCTTAAGATATTGAAAAAATATGTATATTGACTTTTGATAAATTATAAAAGAATAAAATAGTTTGAATTAAGTAATGATATCATCATCTAAAAAAATTGTAGTAAAAAAGCCAACTAAAAAAAGAAGTAGTCCAAAGCTAACAGCTACAGAACTAAACAATGTTCAACCATTGCATCCTGTAATGGATATACATAAAGGATTAAAAAAATATTTTGGCTTTAAAGAATTTAAAGGCACCCAAGAAGAATCTATAAATAGTTTACTTAGCGGGCATGATACATTTGTAATTATGCCTACAGGTGGTGGTAAAAGCCTTTGTTATCAACTTCCAGCAATGATCACCCCAGGTGTTGCAATTATTGTTTCTCCACTAATAGCCTTAATGAAAAATCAAGTTGATTTAATTAGAGGCTATAGTGAAAAAGATGATGTAGCACATTTTTTAAATTCATCTCTGAATAAAACCCAAATCAAATTAGTTAAAGACGATTTAATTACTGGCAAAACAAAGCTTTTGTATGTTGCACCTGAAACTTTAACTAAGCAAGAAAATATTGACTTCTTCGCCGACTTAAACATTTCTTTTTTTGCAGTTGATGAAGCCCATTGTATCAGTGAATGGGGTCATGATTTTAGACCAGAATATCGTCGCTTAAGAGAAATGATGGACATGATTAGTCCTACTATTCCCGTAATTGCATTAACAGCTACAGCAACACCAAAAGTGCAAAGTGATATTGTAAGAAACTTAGGTTTACGTAAACCCAATGTGTTTATTTCATCATTTAACCGTGATAATCTTTTTTATGAAATTCAACCAAAAATAAAAAAAGATCAAACCGTAAAACATATTGTTAAGTTCATTACAACACATAAAGGGAAAAGTGGTATTATTTATACTTTAAACAGAAGAACTACCGAAGAGTTGGCTGAACTTTTAGTGGCTAATAATATTAAAGCAGTTGCTTATCATGCAGGGTTAGACCAAAAACTAAGAGCAGATAGACAAGATAAATTTTTAAATGAAGATGTTCAGGTAATAGTTGCCACCATTGCATTTGGAATGGGTATCGATAAGCCAGATATTCGATTTGTAATTCATTATAACATTCCAAAATCTATTGAAAATTATTATCAAGAAACAGGAAGAGCTGGTCGGGATGGATTAGAAGGAATTTGTGTATTATATTACTCACATAAAGACGTTCACAAGCTAGAACATTTGATGAGAGATAAGCCATTAAGTGAAAGAGAAGTCACCACTCAACTTATTAATGAAACTGTAGCATATTGTGAAAGCAGTGTGTGTAGAAGAAAAATTTTGTTGCATTATTTTGGTGAAGAATGGGGCGATAAAAATTGTGGTAGTTGTGATAATTGTAAAAATCCAAAGGATAAAATTGAAGCTAAAGAAGATGTTGTAAAAGTGTTGAAAGTAATTCGGGCATTGGATGAACGTTTTCCTGCTGAATACATGGTAAATGTATTAATGGGTCGTTTAACACCACAGGTAACCATGTTTCGCCACGAAAAATTAGCTGAATTTGGTATAGGAAAAGACAATCAAGAAATGCATTATTGGAACAGCTTGATTCGTCAGATGTTATTAGAAAATTTAATTAAAAAAGATATTGAAGAATATGGGTTAATAAAATTCACAGAAAAAGGCGAAGCGTATCTTAAAAAATCAACCTCTTTTAAAATTGTTGTCAATACCATTTTTGAAGATGTGGATGACGATGAAGATTATGAAAGTGAAACCAAAGAAGCTAACAGTGCTGCGAGTGATGAGCAATTATTTGAAATGCTAAAGGAACTTCGACAAAAAGAAGCCAAGAAAAAAAACTTGCCTCCATTTGTTATTTTTTTAGAAAACTCATTGCAAGATATGAGTACTATGTTTCCTACAACTTTAGCCGAACTTGAAAAATGCCAGGGTGTTAGTAAGGGTAAAGCTTTAAAATATGGCAAACCTTTTATTGAACTTATTGCACAATATGTAGAAGTAAACGAAATTGAAAAGCCCGATGATTTTATAATGAAAACTGTTGCAAATAAAAGCAGCAACAAAATTTACATTATTCAAAATATCGATAAAAAAATACCTCTCGAAACAATAGCCAAGAATAAAGGTTTTGATTTAAGTGAGTTGTTAGAAGAGATGGAAACCATTGCAGCTAGTGGTACTAAACTAGGTTTAGATTATGCCATAGATGATTGGTTAGATGAATACGACCAAGAAGAAATTATAGAATATTTTAAAAGTTGCGATACCTCATCGCTTGAAGTGGCTCAAAAAGAATTGAGTGATAATGATTATACATTAGAACAATTAAAAATTATGCGAATTAAATTTTTAAGCGTTTACGGCAATTAAAACTCATGCAATCTTTTTTAAACATACATCCACAAGTTCAAGAAGCTTTAGATAAAAAATTGCCAATAGTTGCTTTAGAAAGCACTATTATTTCTCATGGCATGCCTTATCCTAAAAATGTAGAAACTGCTTTAGCTGTTGAACAAATTATTAAGGATAATGGTGCAGTACCAGCAACAATTGCCATTATTAATGGTGCTTGTTGTGTAGGATTATCGGCAGAACAAATTGAAACATTTGGCAAAGAAAAAAATGTTTGGAAAGTGAGTTTGAGAGATATCCCTTATGTTGTAAGTAAAAAATTATATGGTGCAACAACTGTTGCAGCTACAATGAGAATTGCTTCAATGGTGGGTATTAAAGTTTTTGTTACTGGTGGCATTGGAGGTGTACATAGAGGAGCAGAAAAAACAATGGATATTTCTGCCGATATTACAGAAATGTCAACCACTTCAGTTGCTATTGTTTCAGCAGGTATTAAATCTATCTTAGATATTGGTTTAACTTTAGAATATTTAGAAACATTAGGAATACCAGTGGTAACTTATGGCCAAAAAGTATTTCCAAGTTTTTATTCAAGAGAAAGTTTATTTCAAAGCCCACTTTCTTTAAACTCACCTGAAGAAATAGCACACATGCTCGAAGTAAAATGGAAATTGGGGTTAAAAGGTTCTGTTCTAATAGCAAACCCTATTCCAACAGAATTTGAAGTGCCTGCTCATGTAATGGAAAAATATATTCAACAAGCCCTTGCATCTGCTGATGAAAAAGCAGTTAAAGGAAAAGATATTACTCCATTTATTTTACAATTCATTGCCCAAGAAACCTCTGGGGAAAGTTTGGCTGCAAACATTGCTTTGATAAAAAACAATGCTTTACTTGGTGCTGCAATTGCACAACATCTGGTATAAACATTACTAAAAATAGTTGCATAGCTAACTAATATTTACTTAATTTTGTTTTTTCTCGCAGATAACCCAGATGGCTCAGATAAAATTCTAAAGTAGAATGGAATTAAATGACTTGACATACAAAATACGTGGAGCATTTTTTGAAGTATATAATCAGTTAGGTCCAGGCCTTTTAGAGAGTGTTTATGAAAAGGCTTTGATGAAAGAGTTTGAAATGCAACGCATCAAAGCAAAAAGTCAAGTAGAATTGCCAGTTATATATAAAGGTGAATATTTAGAATTAGGATTTCGACTTGATATTATGGTTGAACACAAAGTTATTGTTGAAATTAAATCTGTAAAAGAGTTGGAGGATGTTCATAAAAAACAACTGCTGGCTTATTTAAAGCTTAGTGAAATACAAGTTGGGTTTTTAATTAATTTTAATACATCATTTTTAAAAGATAAAGAATCAATTGTGAGAATTATTAATGGATAATAAGGCTCACAGATAGCACGGATAACACAAATAAAAAACAAGAGATAAAAAATATCTGTGTTATCCGTGCTATCTGTGAGAAAAAAAACTAAGATTTATAAAAATATAAAGTATGAACAGAAGCATAAAAAAAATTGCTGTGCTTGGTAGTGGTGTAATGGGTAGTAGAATTGCTTGTCATTTTGCAGGTATAGGTGTACAAGTATTGCTATTAGATATTCAGCCTAAGGACTTACCTACAGAAGCTCCAAAAGCACAAAAAAACAAAATAGTTAATGATGCCTTAACTGCTGCATTAAAAAGTAACCCTAGTCCTGTTTTTACAAAAAATGTAGTGAGTAAAATAACTACAGGAAATTTTGTTGATGACATGAAAGAAGTTGCTACTTGCGATTGGATTATTGAAGTAGTTATTGAAAGATTAGATATTAAACATCAAGTTTATGAACAAGTAGAACAATATAGAAAAGCAGGAACACTCATCACTTCAAATACTTCAGGAATTCCCATTCATTTATTAGCAGTTGGAAGAAGTGATGATTTTAAAAAACATTTTTGTGGTACACATTTTTTTAATCCTCCAAGATATTTACGTTTATTAGAAATTATTCCAACGCCAGATACAGACCAAACTGTAGTTGATTTTTTAATGCATTATGGCGATTTATTTTTAGGAAAAACTACGGTTTTATGTAAAGACACGCCAGCATTTATCGCCAATAGAATAGGAGTGTTCAGCATCATGAGCATTTTTCATATCATGGAAAAATTAGATTTAACTATTGATGAAGTTGATACTTTAACAGGACCCATTATTGGTCGCCCTAAATCTGCAACTTTCAGAACTGGTGATGTTGTGGGCATTGATACTTTAGTAAAAGTTGCCAAAGGGGTTGCTGATAATTGCACTACTGATGAAGCTATTTCTATTTTCAATATTCCTTCTTGGTTAGAAAAAGTTGTAGAGAATAATTGGTTGGGTGATAAAACAGGGCAAGGTTTTTTCAAAAAAACAACATCAGCAAATGGAAAAGAAATTCTTACGCTCGATTTAAAATCGATGGAGTATAAAACTCGCCAAAAGCCAAAGTTTGCAACACTTGAAACAGCTAAACCTATTGAAGATTTAAAAACACGAATAAAAACTTTGAGTGCTGGAAAAGATAAAGCTGGCGAGTTTTACAGAGCTTTTCATTACTCTTTATTTTCTTACATCTCACATCGTATTCCTGAAATTAGTGATGAAGTATATAGAGTAGATGATGCTATGATGGCTGGATTTGGTTGGGAAATTGGTGCATTTGAAACATGGGATGTATTAGGGGTTGCTACAACTGTTGAAGCCATGAAGGCCAATGGAATTAAAGTAGCAACATGGATAGAAGAAATGTTAGCCAAAGGCTTTACTAGTTTTTATAAAATTGAGAACGGTAAAAAAATGTATTACGATGTAGCTTCTGCATCTTACAAAACTGTTCCAGGTGCAGAATCATTCTTGGTCTTAAAAAATAATGCTGATAAAATAGTTTGGAAAAATGCAGCTTGTACTTTATACGATATTGGTGATGGTGTTGCTGGTTTGGAATGGAATACAAAAATGAATACTATCGGTGGCGAAGTATTAGAAGCTGTTAATAAATCTATCACTATTGCCGAAGAAAAATTTAAAGGATTAGTAATTGCCAACGAAGGAGCTAATTTTAGTGCAGGAGCCAATGTGGGTATGATTTTTATGTTTGCTATAGAACAAGAATATGATGAGTTAGATATGGCAATCAGAATGTTTCAAAACACTATGATGCGATGCAGATATTCTTCTATTCCAGTTGTGATTGCTCCTCATGGGTTAACCTTAGGTGGAGGCTGTGAAATGAATTTACATGCCGATAAAATTTGTGCTGCTGCCGAAACATATATTGGTTTAGTTGAGTTAGGCGTTGGTTTAATTCCTGGTGGTGGTGGAACAAAAGAATTTGTTTTAAGAGCAAGTGATGAGTTGCATAATGATGAACCTGAAACCAATACTTTAAAAGATCGTTTTTTTGCTATTGCTACTGCAAAAGTTGCCACATCAGCATTTGAAGGATTTGAATTAGGTATTTTAAGAAAAGGAATTGATGAAGTAGTGATGAATCAATCAAGAAGAATTACAGAAGCTAAAAAATCTGTAATTGAATTATATGATGCCGGATATACAATGCCTTTGAAACGTAATGATATTAAGGTTTTAGGAAGAAGTGCATTAGGTGCTTTATATGCAGGAATCAATGGCATGTGGAGAGGAAAATATGCAACCGACCACGATGCTTTTGTTGCAAAAAAATTAGCTTATGTAATGTGTGGTGGCGATTTAAGTGAAGCTCAAATGGTTAGTGAACAATATTTATTAGATTTAGAAAGAGAAATATTTTTATCACTTTGTGGTGAAAGAAAAACTTTAGAAAGAATTCAAAGTGTATTAAAGACAGGTAAGCCACTTAGGAATTAAGAATGATGAATTAAGAATTACATCATTTCGAACGAAGTGAGAAATCTATGGAGTATGATGGAATAGTTTATGTCTTTCAACTAAGTTTCTCAATGAGGACTTAGTGTTAATGATACAAAGCAGAGTCCTTTTAGTAGACTCTGCTTGAACATAAAGTAAAAAATTTCTTATTTATTCCCTCCAATAATAATTTGATTTTTATCATTACCCATAATTACCACTTTAGAATTATTAGAAATAGCAATTTCTTTTAAAGCTTTTATTTGTTCGTATTGCAATTGATTGCTGGTTAAACCTGTGTTGATGATTCTTTGATAATCGGCAATACCTTGTGCTTCTACTCTTTTTCTTTCGGCTTCTTGTTTTTCTTTCGATAAAACAAATGTCATTTTCTGTGCATCTTGTTCTGCCTTAATTTTTTCTTCAATAGATCTTTTTATAGTTTCAGGTAGCGTAATATTTCGTACTAATAATTGTTCTAAAACCAAGCCTCTCGATTTAAAATCGTTTTCAATGGTTTTAAAAATTCTTGCCTGAAACTCATCTCTTTTATTGCTATACAAATCAATTGCATTATAAAAAACAGCGTTGTCTCTTATTCTTGTTCTGGTTATTGGGCGAACAATTTTATCTTTATAATCCACCCCTATTTCTCTCACAATTTTTGGAGCATCGCTTGGTACTAATCTATATAAAACAGATAAATCAATAACTACTTCTAAACCATCTTCAGTTAAAACTCTAATAGCATCATCACCAGATTTATCTCCTTCATCATGCACTCCACTCATGGTATAGTTTTGTGTTTTGGTATCAAAGCGAACCACGTCTACCAAAGGATTTACAATATTTAAACCACTGGTTACAATATCTGTTTGAACTTTACCAAAAAGCGTTTTTACTCCAACTTGTCCTGCATTAATTTGAACAATAGTAGACGTTAAAAAACCAATGATAATAGTAACCAAACCGAAAATTTTTAAGCCCACACCTATTTTTGGTAAGGGGTCTTTTAAATTTTTTAAGCTAAAAGAAAAAGTAAAAAATAATATGCCCAAAATTATGAGTGCCATAGTAATAAATTTTATTGGTAAATGTACTTAAATAAAAAATCCCGAAGCATAAACTTCGGGATTTTTGTTTACTTGCTTATCTGTAAACTATCTATTTCTTCGATGGTTACTTGTGGCAATCCTCCACCTTTTTTTTGTTTAATTTTTTGTATTACAAAGTTTCCTACTTTCTCAGCTTCGGCTTTTGTAATAAAACTTTTAAAACCTTCTATTGCCGGGATAATTTCTTGATGAATGTATACTTTATCATCTTTAACTATATCGTATCCCCAACCATTAGTAGTTTTAAAAATTTGAAGCTGTATGTTTTCTGGTTGTGGTATAACTTTTCTAAAAATAAAAAATAAAATTGCAAACCCTAACAAAACATAAACCCAATACTTTTTAATCATTTGCATTGTAAGGATCTAAAGGTTTAAACTCATCCATATTATCGAAATAGAATGTTGAGTTTCTTCCTAAAGTAATAAAGCCTCTGCCTTTAACTGTAAAGCCAACTGCAGATGTTCTATCACTTCTTTCGTAACCAGTTTTTTCTAACCAAGTATCCGTTGCAAAATCATATTGCCATGTTGTTCTAATATTAGCACCATTTTCTCCAGTAGCTAAATAGCCTTTATCTCCAATAACAAAAGCAACAGCATTGCCTCTTACAATTGAAGTATAAGCATCATCATAAGCTTCACTACTTAAATTAGCAATATCTCTTTTTTTAGTCCAAAGATTTGTTGCAGGGTCGTACATAGCCATTTCAGTTACAACAGTACCATTGTTTGTACCTGAAACAATATAAGCTTGATTGTTGTAAACAAAAACCGCAGCACCTGTTCTTTTATCAGAAGTGTTCATACTTGCTTTTGCAGTCCAAGTATCTGTTGCAGTATTATATTCCCATAAATCTTTTGTATGGCTTCCTGTGTAACCACTACAGATATAACCTTTTGAACCTATGCCAAAACCAACAGCACCAAAACGAGCACCACTTCCAGCAACTGAGTTTGGTGGATCTGGGAAGTTGGCTTTTTGAGCCCAAGTGTTAGTTGCTGGGTTAAATTCCCAGGTATCTTGTAATCTATTAATTCCATCATAACCAGTAGTTACATAGCCTTTACCACCAGCTGCAAATGCTGCTGCAGAATTTCTTTTAATTGCTGCAGAAGGCATAATGGCTCTTTGGCTCCATGCATCATTAGTTGGGTTGTAAACCCAAAAATCACTATATCTAATTGATCCATCAAAACCAGTACCAACATATGCAGAATCTCCAATAACAAAACTAACTGCACCGGCTCTTCCATTACCATCGAATGCAGAACGTTTAACCCAATTACCAATTAAACTGGTTGTTGATTCTGTAGTACCCGTACAAGCCACACCAATTAAGATAAAACTTGTAGCAATAATTACTAAGTTTTTTAAATGCTTCATTTTGTAAAATTTACTTTAATTTTTTTTAGCTTTTGTGTTTTATATATTATGCAACACACTTTTAGTAAAGACCGCAAAAATAGTAGTGTGTTGTTTATCAGACGTTAAAACTTTTATAAAATGCAATTGCCTTTATCAACCCAATATCTAACTTGTATATTTGCTGCCCAATAGCTTATATCGGGCTAAGACATAGACTTTAAGTATGAATAAAAACAACATTTCTTTTTCATTGGTTTTGATGTTTTTGATAACAGTGCTATTTACTACTTCTTGTAAAAAAGCTGATATTAAATTTGGAGAAGATTTTTTAGACAATAGTGTTACTCAGATTTTTAAAACAGATAGTTTTACAGTTGATTTATCAACGGTTTTTATTGATTCATTTATTACTTCTGCAAGAGGTACTGTTTTAGCAGGAGCTTATACCGATCCTTTATTTGGAAGAGTTACAACAAAATCTTTTTTCGAAATTATTCCTCCAATTTATATTGATCAGTACGCTAATACAAGCTTTGATTCTATTTCAATTATTTTAACACCTAATTTAAATAGTTATTATGGCGATTCTACTCAGCCATTAAATATTACCATTCATGAGTTGGAAGATTCAATTGTTTTCGCAGAAAATCAATTTGCTTTTTATAATACAACAGCTAAGTTCAATACTAAAACTACGCCATTAGTTAGTAAAGATGTAATGGTAAGGCCATTAAATGGATCTCGTGTTGAAATAAAACTACCTGATGCTTTGGGTATTGATTTTTTAAGTAAGTTGAAGAATCCCACTGATAATACTATGAAGTCTGCAGCAGCTTTTTTAAGTTACTTTAAAGGCATGCGAATTAGTACTAATAGTAATGCAAAAATGATTGTTGGTTTTACTGATGGGGTTATAGTTAGATTATATTATAAAAAACAGGATTTAATTACGCAAAATAAACATGTTGATTTTACTTTGGCTAACAAAAGTCATCAATTCAATAATATTTCTATAAATAGAACGGGAGCTATTCAAAGTTTAGGATCTAATAATAAAGAAATTCATTCTTCATTAACAGGAAATGCAGCATATGGTCAATCTGCAACTGGAAGTATGATAAAAATGAGATTTCCAACTTTAAAAACCTTGTTGAAAGTTCCAAATTTTGCAAAAGTTTTAAAAGCAGCTTTAATCATTTCTCCATTAAAAGGATCTTACAGCACTACTTATTACTTACCACCAGTACTTAGATTATCGAATACCAATGCTAATAATGGTATTGGAAATGATTTGGCTTATGTTACTACTGCTGGTTCATTAGCCATTCAGTTAGGGTTATTACAAACCGATTATTTTTTAGGAGAGAATACATCATACCAATACGACTTAACAGAATATGTAAAAGAAATTATAAGTAATTCGAATATTATTCCAGGTGAAGGATTATTGTTTATTCCTCCAAAACCAAGTTTTGAAAATCATTTTTCGAGAGTAGTTGTTGGCAATAAGAATAATAATTTAGGAAAAATTGAGTTGCAAATATTTTACGCAGCAGTTAAATAAAATTATACCATGAAGAAATTTGGCATAACGCTAGTTATTTGTTTTTGCTTAGGAAATATGTTTGCACAAAATAGTAGCTCACCATATTCCATTATTGGTTTAGGAGATATTGAAAAAAGTTATTTTGACAGAACATCAGGTTTAGGACATGCAGGTGTTGCACTACATAGTGATCGATATTTTTTTGTTGGAAATCCAGCTTCTTTTTCTTTTTTAGAAAATCCAACATTTAGAAATCCTTTTTATTTTGACTTATCTATTCGTTATAAAAATGTAGGATTTTCTGGTAGCCCAATTACTATTAACACTGCCAATCAAAGTAATGATATGCAGTTTAAACGATTATCGTTTGCTATTAAGCCATCAAAAAAATGGGGTTTAAGTATGGGTATTTTACCTTTTAGTAATGCCAATTATTCTTTTACAGGAGTAAAGAAAATTCAAGGTGGAAACTTTTCTGTCGATGCTAAATATGAAGGCACAGGTAGCAGTAATTTGTTATACTTAACCAATAGTTTTTTAATAGCAAAAAACTTAAGTATAGGTATTCAATCTTCATTTCTTTTTGGTCAGTTTGATGATAAAGAAATAATTTATAGCTCAATAACAGATAGTGTTTTATCTACAGATCGAAACATTGTTTTATCAGCTCC